>JBJEYK010000284.1:0-17043 GCA_051886775.1 Candidatus Ventricola sp.
TATCACGATCTGGACATGCTCATGCAGTCCGTCACGCTCTGCGACCAGATGACGATGGAGGACGCGCAGGAGCTGACGCTGCTGGTGCGCGCCGGGGGCGCCTATGTCCCGGCGGACGGCAGCAACCTTGTGCTGCGCGCGGCAAACGCGCTGCGCGCATACGCGGGCTGCGACCGTGGGGCGCGCATCACGCTGCGCAAGTATATTCCCGTGGCGGCGGGCATGGGCGGCGGCAGCAGCGACGCGGCGGCTGCGCTCCAGGGGCTGAACCGCCTGTGGGGGCTGGGGCTTTCCGAGGACACGCTGGAGAAAATCGGCCTTGGCATCGGCGCGGACGTGCCCTTCTGCGTGCGCGGCGGCCTGCAGCGCGCTCAGGGCGTCGGCGAACGGCTGACCCCGCTGGCGATGAAAAGGCCGCTGTACCTGGTGGCGTTCCAGCCGTGCCGGGGGCTGTCCACCAAGGAGGTCTTCACCAGCCTGCACGAGGACGGCATCCGCGGGGAGGACAGGCCGGACAACGCCGCCGCGCAGCGCGCGCTGGCCACGGGCGACGTAGCCCTGCTGGGCCGGAGCCTGGGCAACGTGCTGGAGCCGGTGTCGCGCCGCCTGCGCCCGGAGATCGACCGCGCCATCCGCGCCATCGAGGAGGCGGGCGCGGCGGGCGCGCGCATGACGGGCAGCGGCTCGGCGGTGTTCGGCGTGTTCCGCCACGCGGGCGCGTGCCGCCGCGCGGCACAGATGCTGCAGACGGCCTATCCTGCCTGCCGCATGATGCGCACGGCGGAGAGCGGCGTGGTCATCACCGAGGAGGCGGGCAGCGGCTTCGGCGCATAAAAAAACCCATATCGGGCGATCCTTGTCTGGAACGAACACGGAGGAGTGACGGACATGGATCGCTTGTTTTGTGCGCTGATGCTGGCTGCGGCGCTGCTTTTGGGCGTCCGCGCGGCTGCGGGGCCGGCTGCGGAGCCGGTCTTTTTCCGCATGCTCTATCCGCAGCTGACGCCGGATGGAGCACAGGAGGCAACGCAGGGGGAGGCGGTGGCGCTGTGAGGGGAAGACGGCTGTGCGCGGTGCTGCTGTGCGCGGCGCTGCTGCTGCTGGGCGGCGTGCAGCGCGCGCTGGCGGCGGTATACTGGGGCTCGAGCGGCACGCAGGTGACGCGCGTGCAGCAGAAGCTCAAGCAGTGGGGCTATTACGACGGCGCTGTCGACGGTGTCTTTGGCCAGGCAACGTACGATGCGGTGATCCGCTTCCAGAAGAAGAACGGCCTGGCGGCGGACGGCGTGGTCGGCCCCCAGACGCTGGCGGCGATGGGCATCAGCGAGTCGGCTGGGACGGTGGCTGCCTCGGCCTCGGGCAGCGCGGCGTATTCGGGCGACGTGGAGCTGCTGGCGCGGCTGATCCACGGCGAGGCGCGGGGCGAGCCGTATGTGGGCATGGTGGCCGTGGGCGCGGTGGTGCTCAACCGCGTGCGCAGCAGCAAGTTCCCCAATACCATTGCCGGGGTGATCTATCAGTCCGGTGCGTTTGACGCGGTGCAGGACGGCCAGATCAACCTCACGCCCAACGAGCAGAGCCGCCGCGCGGCGCGCGACGCGCTCAACGGCTGGGATCCTACCGGCGGCTGTCTGTACTATTACAATCCCGCGACGGCCACGTCGAAGTGGATCTGGTCGCGCGAGGTGCGCCTGAACATCGGCGCGCACAGCTTCGCAGTGTGACGGAGGCGGCTATGGAAGACAAGCAGGCGCAGGCACCAAAGAAGCGGCGTCCGGACGGGCGCACCGTGGCATCGGGGGTTCTGGCGGTGGGGCTGTGCCTGTCGCTGGGGGCGAACGCGGCGCAGGCCGTGCGCTCGCGCGATCTGGAGACACGCCTGTCCATGGAGCGCCAGCGCGACATGACCGACGTGGTCAGCGCGATGGCGGATATTGAGGTCAACCTGCAAAAGCTGCTCATCGCCTCCGGCGCGAGCCAGAGCGTAGCGCTCCTGGGCAAGACCGCACTGCTGGCGCAGCATGTGGAGACGGGGCTGTCCCGACTGCCGCTGAGCGAACAGACGGCGGCGGGCGCGATGAAATTCGCCGGGCAGATGGGCGACTATGTGATGACGCTGGCATCGCGCGTGTCCTCCGGCGGCATGCTGACCACCGACGACGAGCAGCGCATCGAGGAGCTGCTCTCCGCCTGCCAGGGGCTGAACGCCCACCTGCTGGGCGCGTACGATCAGCTCTACGCCGAGCCGATCACGGTGACGGACGCGGCGGGCGGCTGGCCGGAGGCGGCGCTGGCCGGGGACAGCGGCATCGAGGTGCCCTCGCTGATCTACGACGGCCCGTTCTCCGACGGGCGCACAAACGGCGCGCCCAGGGGACTGACCGGCGAGCGCGTCACGCGGGAGCAGGCGCGCGAGGCCGCGGCGCGCTTTGCCGGCGTGACGGCGGATCGCGTGACGGACGCGGCGGACAGCGGCGGCTCGTTTGAGGCGTTCGGCTTCACGGCGGACACGCCGGATGGCCGCCTGAGCGTGCAGGTGACCGGGCAGGGCGGACATCTGCTGTGGATGATGCCGGAGCAGGCGGCCTATGAGGCGCGCCTGTCGCAGGAGGAATGCCTGACGCGCGCAAAGGCCTGGCTTTCGCAGGCGGGCTTCGGCGAGATGGAGCGCTGCTTTGTGCAGCAGTACGACGGCATGGTGGTGGCCAACTTCGCAGGCGTGCAGGATGGCGTGCTGATCTATCCCGATCAGGTGAAGGTGCAGGTGAGCATGCAAAGCGGCGCGGTGGTCGGCGCGGAATGCTCGCAGTACCTCATGAACCACGCCGCGCGCGGGGACCTGACGCCGAAGCTGGCGGCGGCCCGGGCGCAGCAGGCGCTTTCGCCGCGCTTGCAGGTGCAAAAGAGCCGCCCGTGCGTCATCCCGACGGACAGCGGCGAGCGGCTGTGCTGGGAGTTCGAGGGGACGTTTTCCGGCGCGGACTACTATGCGTATGTGGACGCCAATACGGGCGAGCCGGCGCAGATCCTGCGCGTGGAGCAGACGCAGGACGGACAGACCGCGCTGTGAAGACGATGCAAGGCTGCGGATGGCAGAAGGGGGGAGATGCGCGGTGCGTATCTCCCCCGGTTGGGTTCAGCGGCCGCTGCACGCGCGTCATTCGCAGCGCTCGCAGCGGTTGCAGCCGTCGTGGCGCCCGCAGCCGTCGTGGCGCCCGCAGCCGTCGCGGCAGCCGCAGCCGTCGTGGCATCCGCAGCTGTTATTGCAGCCGCAGCCGTTATGGCAGCCGCAGCCGTTGCAGCCGCGCCGTCCGCAGCGGCGGCAGAAGCGCTTCTGGTTGACGATGGTGATCACCGTGGGCACGCAGGAGCTGGTGATGGAGACGCAGCCGTTGCAGATGGGGCCGGTGAAGGTCGTGTCAAACTCGCGGCAGCAGGAGCCGGAGAGCTGCTCGACCTCGTACTGGCCCGGCTCCAGGCCGGCGATGACCAGCGGCTCGTCGATCTCCGTGCAGCTGCCCGCGCGCAGGGTGAAGTTTTCGCCGCAGGGGAAGCTGGGGCCGGTCACGCGGATATGAAAGGTGCGCGGCGTGCAGCTCTGGTTGCCGCACGGCTCGAGCAGGATGGAGTGAATGACCAGGGTCGGGCCGTTGTCGTTACTTGCGCAGCAGAAGTGGGTCGGGTTGCACAGGAGCGGATGCGTCCACTCCGGGAAGGGGCAGAAGGAAGAAGAACAGCCGCAGCCGCAGTGATGACGACAGGACATCATGAAGCACCTCCGAGGGTTCTATGGGGGAAACGGGCGGCCGCCCTTGGCGCCCGATGCGTGTCGATCCGGCGCGTACGCCGGGAGCCTTGCAGGGTGTGGCTCCATTACACGCTATGCCCCCGGAGGGGAGCGGGTGCGGGCGGAACAAAAGGATTTACAAATCTTCCCGGGGCGCGGTATAATAGCAGACGGATGTCTTGAAAAAGGGGTTACGCTATGCGCATGAAGAGCATCGCCCGCCGCATCACGGGCAACGACTACGTCTACACGATCTTCACCAAGATCATGGCGGTTGTGATCGGCCTGGTGGCCTCCAGCTATTCCAACCGCTTTCTTGGCCCGGAGCTCAAGGGCGAGCTGGGCAAAATCACCTCGATGATCTCCATCATTGCGGTTACGGCGAATTTTGGCCTGTACCAGCCCTATCCCTACTACAAGCGGCAGGGCGAGCCGGACGTGCTGGACAAGTTCCTGCGCATCTTCCTGCTGCAGTTTGCGGCGTACATGGCGGTCGGCATTGCGGCGGCGACGGCGCTGCGCTCTTTCGCGCTGACGGCGGTGTGCCTGATCGCGCCGATTCAGGTGCTGGCCAACCAGCTGAGCTTCATGATCATGGTGGAGGATGTGAAGTTCAAAAACACGATCTTCTTCACCGCCCGCATCACCAACACGGTCATCACGATCCTGGCGTTCTACACGATGCAGCGCACGATCCTCGTCTCGCTGGCGCTGATCGTCGTGGGCGACGTGATCACCGTGGTCATGGCGCTGCTGCGGATGAAGCGCCTGCCCAACCCGCTGCGGGCGGATCTGCGCTTTGCCATGAAGATCGTGCCGTTCGGCATCATCTCGATGATCACCACGCTGATGGTCACGCTCAATTACCGCGTCGATACGCTGATGATGGGCTACCTGTTCAGCGTGCCGGACGCGGAGATCGGCTTCTATTCGCTGGGCGTGTCCCTCTCGGAATACGGCTGGCTGATCCCGGACGCGTTCCGCGAGGTGCTTTTCTCGCGCACGGCCAAGGACGACGCGATTGGCGAGGTGACCATGAGCATGAAGGTCAACCTCTACCTGACGCTGGTGATGATCGCGGGCATTCTCGTGCTGGGCAGGCCGGTCATCTGGCTGCTGGCCGGTGCGGAATACCTGCCCGCCTATCCGGTGACGGTGCTGCTGATCGCGGGCATCGTGCCGATGAGCTACTTCAAGATCATCGGCACGCTCCTGCTGGCGCAGGGCAAGAAATACGTCTATCTGGGCATGCTGTCGGCCTCCGTTGCGGTGAACATCGTGTGCAACCTGTTCACCATTCCGCTCTGGGGCAAGATGGGCGCAGCGCTGGCGTCGGTGATCTCCTACGCGGCGGCGGGCGGCTGCTTCCTGGCCTACTACCTGCGCACCTATCACGTCCCGGTGCGCGACGTGTTCCTCTTTTCGCCCGAGGAGCTGGCCCGTCTGCGCGCCCTGCTCTTGCGGGTCAGGCAAAGGCTTACGCACAAAACACAGGAGGATAAGGCAAAATGAACGATCAGATGAACAAGGGGCGCGAGGCCTACCGGCAGATGAAGGCCGCCTGCGACCGGCTGGTCTCCAGCGGCAACTGGCAGCGCGTAGGCTCCAGCGACATCACGCTGTTCCTGGACATGTACACCCAGGCGCTGCTGCTGCGCATGGCGCAGGCCAACGGCTGCGCCTCGCGGGAGATGCGGGATTTCATCGCCGGGGTGCCCTCCCGCGACGTGCTGGCCATTGGCCGGGCGACGGGCGAGGGCGCGCTGAACATCGGCTACAAGAACCGCTCCTTTGCCGAGGGCACGCCGCTGCTGCTGCGCTGCTGCGTGGCGATGGACGACAAGGACGGCACCGACAGCGCGCAGCAGTTCTTAAACGGCGTGAGCCAGCTTCTCTATGCCGCCGCCGAGCTGGACAGCGGCATGACCGGCAGCCAGCTTAGCTTCATCACGGGCTATGTGGGCTCTCTGCGCACGTTCCTGCTCTCGCGCGCGGCGGGGCGGCATGCCTCGGGCGTGCAGGAGATGACCCGCCGCGACGAGCCGCCCAAGCCGGAGCAGCCATCCGGCAGCCAGACCCAGACCGCGCCGCAGCCGCCGCAGGACGAGAAGACGCTCGACGAGCTGATGGCCGAGCTGGACGGGCTGATCGGCCTTGACGGCGTCAAGCGCGAGGTGCGCTCGCTGATCAACCTGATCAAGGTGCGCGCCATGCGCAAGGAGCACGGCCTGAAGGTGATGGACATGAGCTTCCACATGGTCTTCACCGGCAACCCCGGCACGGGCAAGACGACGGTGGCCCGCCTGGTGGCCAAAATCTATAAGCAGCTGGGCTTCCTGAGCCAGGGGCAGCTTGTGGAGACGGACCGCAGCGGCCTGGTCGCGGGCTATGTGGGCCAGACGGCGGGCAAGGTGACCGAGGTGGTCAAGAGCGCGCTGGGCGGCATCCTGTTCATCGACGAGGCCTACGCCCTGGCGCGCAAGGGCATGGACAACGACTTTGGCCGCGAGGCGATCGACACGCTGGTCAAGCTCATGGAGGACAACCGCGACGACCTGGTGGTGATCGTGGCGGGCTACACGGACGAGATGCACGACTTCCTGACCAGCAACCCGGGCCTGATCTCCCGCTTCAACAAGTACATCGATTTCCCGGACTACACCGACGACGAGCTGATGGACATCCTTGCCATGAACGCGGGGCGCCAGGGCTACAAGGTGGAGGAAGGCGCCGCAGGCGAGGTGCGCGGCATGCTGGAGCAGATGAGCATGAGCGACCGGATGGACTTTGGCAACGCGCGCGGCATGCGCAACACGCTGGAAAAGCTGGTGCAGGCGCAGGCCGACCGCCTGGCTGGCGCCCAGGGCGAGATCACGCGCGACATGCTGTGCGCCATCACGCGCGAGGATGCGCGCCTGGCGCTGTACGGCGAGGCGCAGCAGCAGGAGGACAGCGCCGCGCAGCAGGCCGCCGCCGAGCAGGCCGAGACGGAGCAGGTCGCCGCTGAGCAGACCGCTGCTGAGCAGACCGCTGCTGAGCAGACCGCCAAACCTGCGGCGGCGCGGGACGCGGAGGCGTGAGATGGCGGCGATTCTCTCTGCGGAGCACCTGCAAAAGAGCTATACCCTCAAGAAGCTGATCACCGACGCGACGCTCTATATCGGCGAGCACGACCGCATCGGCGTGGTCGGCATCAACGGCACCGGCAAATCGACGCTGCTGCGCCTGTTGTGCGGGCAGGAGGAGCCGGACGGCGGCGTGGTCATGCGCAGAAGCGGGCTGCGCGTGTCGCTGCTGCCGCAGATGCCCGCCTACACGCAGGCGCGCACAGCGGTGGAGCAGGTGCTGCATGACAGCCCGCGCGATGTGGGCGCGCCGGACGAATACGAGGCGCGCGCCCTGCTGACACAGCTGGGCATCACCGACCTGGACGGCGACGTGCGCACGTTCTCCGGCGGGCAGAAAAAGCGCGTGGCGCTGGCCAGCGCGTTGATCCGCCCGGTGGATCTGCTGCTGCTGGACGAGCCGACCAACCACATCGACGCCAAGACCATCGCCTGGCTGGAGACGCGCCTTGCGGCCTACCGCGGCGCGCTGATGATGGTCACGCACGACCGGTACTTTCTGGACCGCGTGTGCAACCGCATCGCGGAGCTGGACGGCGGCGCGCTGTACCTGCACGACGGCAATTACGCGTATTATCTGGAGCAGAAGGCTGCGCGGCTGGAGATGGAAAACGCGCAGGCGCGCAAGCGCAGCGCGATTCTGCGCCGCGAGCTGGAGTGGATCCGCCGCGGGGCGCAGGCGCGCAGCACCAAGCAAAAGGCGCGCATCCAGCGCTACGAGCAGATGAGCGCCGTGCGCGGCCCACAGGAGGAGGCGCGGCTTGCCCTCAGCTCCACCGGCAGCCGGCTCGGGCGGCGGATCATCGAGTGCGAGAACGTGGGCAAGGCGATGGGCGGACGGCGGCTGCTTGCCGGCTTCACCTACACGATCCTGCGCGACGAGCGCATGGCGGTGGTCGGCCCCAACGGCTGCGGCAAGACGACGCTGCTGCGCATGCTCGCGGGGGAGCTGCCCCCGGACGAGGGCAGCGTCGTGCTGGGCGACACGGTGCGCGTGGGCTTCTTCGCGCAGGAGTTCCCGGACATCGATCCCGCCGTGCGGCTGATCGATTTCATGCGCGACATTGCCGAATATGTGCAGACGCCGGAGGGACGCTTCTCGGCCAGCCAGATGCTCGAGCAATTTCTCTTTCCGCCGGATGTGCAGCTCACGCCCGTCAGCCGGCTTTCCGGCGGCGAAAAGCGGCGGCTGTACCTGGCCAGCGTGCTGATGGCCGCGCCCAACGTGCTGCTGCTCGACGAGCCGACCAACGATCTGGACATCGCAACACTGGAAATCCTCGAGGACTATCTGACCACGTTCCAGGGGGCTGTGGTGGTCGTCTCGCACGACCGCTCGTTCCTCGACCGCGTGGCCGGGCGGCTCTTTGCCTTTGAGGAGGGCGGCAGGCTTGCGCAGTACGTCTGCTCCTTCTCCGATTATCTGGAGCAGGCGGCGCAGCGCCCGGCGGAGGAAGCGCCCAGGGACGGGGCGCGGGCGGCGCAGGCGCCGCAGCGGCGGGAGCGCCAGCGCGAGCTGCGCATGAGCTTCAAGGAGCAGCGCGAGTATGAGACGATCGACCAGACCATCGAGTCGCTGAACGAGCGCCTCACGCAGCTCGACGCGCAGATCGCGCAGCACGCCAGCGATTTCGTGAAGCTGACCGAGCTGGCCCGCCAGAAGGAGGAGACCGAGCAGCGGCTGGCCCAGGCCGAGGAGCGATGGCTGTACCTCACCGATCTGGCTGAACGGATCGAGGCGCAGAAGAAGGGCTGACCGGCAAAATGCTTGACAGAAAAAGCCCTTCTGCGCTACAATACTCTGGCTATCACGCGGCAGCGCATGCGCCGGGAGGGGAGGATCGCCCATGCTCGACTACCTGAGCCAGCTCCTTTCGGAGCCGCTGGCCTTCTTTGATCAGGCGATCTTCCGGGTGCTGGCCGTGCTCATCGGCCTGTGCTGCCACGAGTGGGGGCACGCCTACGCGGCCTACCGCTGCGGCGACGACACCGCCAGGCGCGCCGGGCGCCTCACGCTCAATCCGCTCAGGCATCTGGATCCCGTGGGCACGCTGCTGATGTTCTTCGTGGGCTTCGGCTACGCCAAGCCCGTGCCGGTCAATCCCTGGAACTACAAGGGCGACCGCCGCAGGGCCGACCTCATCGTGTCGCTGGCGGGCATCACGATCAACATCGCGCTGTTTGCGCTCTTTACGCTGCTGACCGCCGGGTTCAGCCTGCTTTTGTGGGACGGCGCGGTGGTGGCGCGCTACGGCCTGACCACGCTGATCAGCTACCGCTATAACATCATCTGGATGATCATTGCCGGCCAGGGCGGCGAGGCCTTTGGCGACCTGCTCGCCATACCGCTGCTGATTCCCGCCGTGCGCCTGTGCGCGTACACCGCGCTGGTCAATCTCAACCTCGCGGTGTTCAACCTCATTCCGCTGCCGCCGCTGGACGGCTACCATGTCTTCAACGACCTGGTGTTCAAGGGGCGGTTCCAGCTGTCACAGACGGCGTTCCGCGTGGGCATGCTCCTGGTGCTGATCCTCTCGGCGCAGGGCATTCTGGGCAAGATCATTTCTGCGGTCGTCTATCCCGCGCAGGGGCTGCTGCTCTGGCCGATCCGGCTGATCTGGGGGTAGAGCATGGCGTATGTGGTGTCGCTCAGCCAGTTCGAGGGGCCGCTCGACCTGCTGCTGCATCTGATCAGCCAGGCGAAGGTGGACATCAAGGACATCTTCGTCTCCGAAATCACCGAGCAATACCTTGCCTCGCTGGAGGGGCTGGACGAGCTGGACATGGACGTGGCCAGCGAGTTCGTGACGATGGCCGCCACGCTGCTGGAGATCAAGTCCCGCGCGCTGCTGCCGCGCCCGCCCGAGCCGCTGGAGGAGGGCGAGGAGACGCCGGAGCAGGCGCTCATCCGCCGGCTGGAGGAATACAAGCTCTACAAGGAGAGCGCGGGGCGCATGCGCGAGTTCGAGAAGGCCGCGATGCTGGCGTTTTCCAAGCTGCCGGAGGAATACCCGCTGCCCCCGCAGCCGGTGGAGCTGACGGGCCTGACGCTGGACGGCCTGGTGCGCGCGCTGGAGCGCATACTCGCCCGGCAGACGCAGGCCGAGGAGCCGGGGCGCGTGTTCCGCGCCATCACGCGCGACAGGTTCACCATCGAGCAGTGCGTGTTCAACCTCACCAGCCGCCTGCGCAGGGGGCCGGTGCTCTTTTGCGACATGCTCTCCGACCAGGTGACGCGCGACGAGATCGTGTCCTATTTCATGGCGATGCTCGAGCTGCTCAAGCTGGGGCGGCTGCATGCCCGGCAGGAGCACGCCTTCGACGACATACTGATTTTGCCCGGCAGAGGGGATGGGGAAGATGCAGAGGATTCTGCCGCCGCAGGCGGAGACGGACAAGCCGGCGCTTGAGCTGAAGGAGCGCGTGGGCATCGTGGAGGCGATCCTGTTTGTGACGGGCGACGCGGTGGAAAAGCGCGACCTCTGCCGCGCGCTGGAGATCTCCGAAAAGCAGCTCGAGGAGACGCTCGACGCGCTGGAGAGCGGCTACGACTTCGACCGGCGCGGGCTGCGGCTTTTGCGCTTCGGCGCGCATGTGCAGCTGGCCACCCGCCCGGACTACGCGCCCTACGTGGAAAAGCTGCTCCAGCCGGTGCAGAAGCAGTCGCTTTCGCAGGCGGTGATGGAGACGCTGGCCGTGATTGCCTACCGCCAGCCGGTGACCAAGGGCGAAATCGAGCAGGTACGCGGCGTGAAGTGCGACTACTCGGTGCAGTCGCTGGCGGCCAAGGGGCTGATCCAGGAGGTCGGGCGCAGGGAGACGCTGGGCCGTCCCATCCTCTACGGGACGACGGACGCGTTTCTGCGTCACTTCGGCATATCGTCCCTGGGCGAGCTGCCGGAGATCGACTTTACCAAGCTGGCGGCCAGCCTGGGCGCCGGCGCACAGCAGGAGCCTGCGGACGGCGGCACGCCCGCCGAGCCGGCGTAATACAAGTGACATGAGGAGGATACCATCATGAAGAAGTTCCTGGAGGATTTTAAGGCGTTTGCCATGCGCGGCAACGTGGTGGACATGGCCGTCGGCGTGATCATCGGCGGCGCGTTCGGCAAGATCACGACCTCGCTGGTCAACGACATCTTTATGCCGGTGCTCGGCCTTCTGACCGGCGGCATGAATTTCGGCGGCCTGTTCTACGCGCTGGACGGCCAGAAGTACGCCACGGCGGAGCAGGCGGCTGCGGCCGGCGTCGGCACAATCAACTACGGCGCGTTCATTCAGTGCATCATCGACTTTATCCTGGTGGCGTTCTGCATGTTCCTGGTGATCAAGCTGATGAACAGCCTGCACAGGAAGAAGGAGGAAGCGCCCGCCCCGGTCAAGGAGCCGCGCCTTTGCCCCTTCTGCCGGATGGAGATCGCGGACGACGCCACGCGCTGCCCGCACTGCACCTCCGAGCTGAAGTAATCGAAATCATCGCTGCAAGTCTGCTGTCGCATCCTTGCAGCGGAAAGGGAACGAGAAAACATCATTTCTCGCGCGCCCTACGGGCACACTCCAAATGATCAAGGAAGCAGACTGCGTCTGCTCCTCGAACCGGCAAAGCCGGTCCTGCGGATTGGATATGAAGGGGCTGTGGCCCCTTCATTCATCCCCGGGGCTGATTGCATAGTTGTTGATACTCTGCGCCCTCTCCGATCTGCCGGAGAGGGTCTTTGCATGCCCGGGCGCGTCCGCGCATAACCTCGGCGGGAGGGATGAGCATGCGATTGATTGCCTTTGGCGGGGACGACCGGATGCTGGGCGCGGTTGACGCCGCGAGACGCGCCGGCTGGGAAACCCTGCACATCCGGGACGAAGCGCCGCAGGAGCCGCTGCGCGCCGACGCGGTGCTGCTGCCCTGGCCGCACAGCTTCCGGGAGGGGCGTCTCGTCGGCGGCGGGCTTGCGCAGGCGCAGGTGCTGGCGATGCTGCCGCCGTGCCGGGTGCTGCTGCGCGGCAGCGGCGCAGAGGACGCGGCGTTCACACAGGCGGAGCAGGTGATCGACCCCGGACAGGACGAGGCGTTCGTGCAGGTGAACGCGGAGCTGACAGCGGAGGGCGCGATTGCCTGCGCCATGCAGCGGCCCGGACGCGCGCTGCGAGGCGCGACCTGCCTGGTGACGGGCTTTGGCCGCATCGGGCGGGCGCTGACCGTCCGGCTGACGGCGCTGGGCGCGTTTGTGATCGTCTGCGCGCGCAGTGAGAAGCAGATGCAGGCGGCGCATGCGCTGGGTGCGCATCCCGTGCCGCTGGCGCAGATTGCCTCGGCCTGCGCGCAAGCGGAGGTGATTTGGAACACCGTGCCCGCGCGTATTCTCGGCGAGAACGCGCTTGAGCGCGTGGGGCGCGACGCGCAGATCATCGAGCTGGCCAGCCCGCCCTATGGCGCAGACCCGGAGCTGGCCGCGCGCATGGGCGTGGCGTTTACGGTGGAGGGCGGCCTGCCGGGACGATATGCGCCGCTGGACGCGGGCGCGGCGCTGTTCGACGCATTGCAGCGCGCGATGACCGGGCTGAAAGGGGGCAGAGCGAATGGCTGAGGAACGGATTGGCTTTGCGGTGACGGGGTCGTTTTGCACGTTCAAGGCGGTGTTCCCGCAGATGGCGCTGCTGGTAGAGAAGGGCTACCGGGTCACGCCCATCATGTCGGAAAACGCGTACAGCACGGATACGCGCTTTGGCCGGGCGGCGGACTGGGTGAAGCAGGCGGAGGAGCTGACCGGCCAGCGGGTGATCCACACCATCGCCCAGACAGAGCCGATCGGCCCGAAGAAGCTGCTGGATCTGCTGATCATCGCCCCCTGTACGGGCAACACGCTGGGCAAGCTGGCCTGCGGCATCTACGACACCGCGCCGACGCTGGCGGTCAAGAGCCACCGGCGCAACGACGGCCCTGTGCTCATCGCCGTGTCGACCAACGACGCGCTGGCCAGCTCCGCGCCGGGCATCGGCATGCTGCAGTGCCGCAAGGGCTTTTTCTTCGTGCCGTACGAGCAGGACGACTATCGCGGCAAGCCCACCAGCTGCGTGGCGGATTTCAGCAAGCTCCTGCCCGCGGCGGAGGCGGCGCTTCAGGGCAGGCAGCTCCAGCCGATGCTCTTCTGAAAAGGGCGGGAAGAAAACGCGCGCGGGATTCGTCTTCTTGACAGAAGCGGCTTTTTTGCCTATCATGAAGACGAAGAGGTGATGTACGATGAGACGAATCCTTGCTGCGCTGCTGCTGGCGCTGCTGCTGCCCGCGTGCGCATCCGCGCTGCAGATCGACGTGACAGCCGACACCCGGACGAGCGAGACGAGCAGACTGATCGTCTTTTCCGCGCTGGCGGACGAGTCCGGCGCCGTGCCGGGCCAGGAGAGCGAGCCGGATGCGGCGATGCTGGCCATTGACGCGCAGATTGAGGCACGGTTTTCCCAGCAGAAGGCGAAGCTGGCTGCCGCACGCGGTACGGTGGTGCAGACGGGCGGCGTATGGCAGGATGGGAGAACGGCCTCCATGGCGCTGCTGTGGAAGGGCGAGCAGCCAGGCGGCAGCGACGGCTGCACGGGCCTGGGGCTGACCGTGGATCTTCAGACCGGCGAGGAAATCCAGCTTTCGCAGCTGTTTGCCGACTGGGACGGCGCGCTGACGGAGATGGAGGCCATCATCACGGACGATGTGCTCGACGGCATGAGCGATTACATGGAATATGCCGACCTGCTGCCCGTGCCGACGGAGCAGTATTCCTTTGACGACGTGGGGATTACGGTGTACTGGCCGGAGGATCGATACCGCTACTACGATGGAACGAGCGGCAGCGTGACGTTCTACTGGCACGAGCTGGCGGACTACATCGGCGAGGACAGTCCGGTAAGCGCGCTGGCGCGTCCGGATGCGGCGAACGATGCCCAGGCAATCGAGAGCCTGTGCACGGCCGGGATGGTGACGCAGTATCAGACGCCGGAGCTGGGCGAGCTGCTGGGAAGCATTGGACAGCGGTATCAGCTGGCCGACCCGGACTACACGACCGACGCGCTGGTGTATCCGCTCGAGCGCATGCGCGGCTTTGCGGTGGAGATTCCCAAGTACGCCGAGACGCCGGAGGAGGAGACGCCCGTTTCCGCCGTGCGCGCCGCGCGCGTGAGCCTGGGCGGGCAGCTGACCACGGGGAAGACGACGCGCGGGGAGATCACCGCGCTGCTGGGTGAGCCGGAGATGACGCGGAGCCTCGACGAGGACGCCGCGCAGGACGCGCTGCTCGAGCCGGGCGAAAGCCTGTATTACGCCGTCAGCGGGCGTGCGCTCCAGCTGCACCTGGACGAGGAGGGCGTGCTCGCCTGCGTGATCCTCCGCGAGGCCATGCCGGAGGGGCTTTACTGAAAAAACAGAATGTGCTATAATAGTCTGCCTGAGTTTGCTCAGGCAGATTGTTTTATGAGTTGCTTTTCCGGATGCAGCCGGCTGAACGGCATCCGGCTTTGAAGGAGGCTCCCTATGGCCAAGAAGGCGGCGCAGAGTCGGAAAAAGAGAACCATCAAGGGCAAGCGCACGGCGCATCCCAAGCGCAGCGGCGTCGAAGCGCGCGGCGTAGCGGGCATCGCGGTGTTGTGCGTCGGGCTGCTGGCGCTGGCCTGCCAGTTCATCCCGTCCAGCGGCGGCCTGCTCAAGGGCTGCACGCTGATCACCCGCGGGCTGGGCGGCACGCTGTGCCTGCTGCTGCCCGTGATGCTGTGCTGGGCCGGGGTGACGCTGGTGTTCTTCTCCAGCGGGCGGATGAGCGCCAGGACGATGGTCTGCGGCGCGCTGGTCTTTTTGCTGGTGGAGACATTTTTGCAGGTGTTTCAGATCGGCGGGATCACCGCGTCGCTGCTGGCCGACGGCGTTGAGCCGACGTACGGCGGCTTCCTGGCGCGCTCGTTCCGGCACGCCTCGATCGATTGCAGCGGCGGCGGGCTGATCGGCGCGCTGCTGGCCTGGCCGCTGTACCGGGCGCTGGATGTCTGGGGCGCGGTGATCGTGCTGATCTTCGCCACAATGCTGGTGCTGATGGTCTTCACCGGCGCGTCGCTGGGCGGCGTGGGCATGGCGGCCAGCGAAATGCTGGACGACCTGCGCGTGGAAATGCGCGAGCGCCGCGAGGAGCGCACCGCCCTGCGCGACCAGCGCGAGGAGGAGCAGCTTGCCCGCGAGGCAGAGCTGGCCGGGCAGCGCCAGCAGCGGCGCGCCCAGCGGGAGCAGCAAAGGGCCGAGCAGGAGAAGCGGCGCCAGGCGGAGCAGGAGCAGAAGCACCAGGCCGAGCAGGAGAAGCGCCGCCAGGCGGAGCAGGCTGCACGCGAGGAGGAGATCGCCCGGGCCATCGACGCCGGGCAGCCCCGGCAGGACGCGCAGGCGCCCCGGCTGGAGGTCGTGCGGCCGCAGCCGGCCAGGGCGGATGAGCCGCCCATCCAGGCGGGACCCGCGCGCAGGGGCGGCAGAAGGCGGCAGGAGATCCGCGAGGACATGCCGCTGTACATCGAGCGCGACGACGAATTCACGCGCGAGAGCATCGACGTGCGCAGCGAGACGCGCGCCGCCCGGCGCAGGCAGAGCTTCACCGTGCAGGAGGCGGAGGAGGCCTTCCTCTATGGCATGCACCGCACGCCGCAGCAGGCGCAGCCCGCCGCGCCGGATGCCGGCATCGCCAATGACGCGGGCGACGCAGAGGCGGACGCCTGGAGCGCCCCCGCGCAGGACGCTGCTGCGCACGGCGAAGACGGGCAGGCGGCGACCATGCCCGGGCCACAGACGGACACGCAGGGCGCAGGGGAGACGGAGCCTCCCGCGGACGCGGCGGCGGGCTGGCCCGATGCCGATGAAACGGAGTATCGAGCGGCGGAGGTCTTTGACGAGCCGGAGGAGGCGGCATACGCGCCGGAGGCGGTGGACGACGAGGACGATATCGACATGCCGGCTGATGTGCCGCGCGCCAGACGCGAGGCGCAGCAGGCAGCGGACGAGGACGGCGGCACGCCGCTGGCCACAGCCATCCTGCGCGCGCAGCGCGCTGCCGCCCAATCGCAGCCGCAGGACGTGCTGGCGGCGCAGCGGGACGCCATGCGCGACACATCGAACCTGCAGCTGCGCGGCACACGGGCGGACGGCACGCCGCTGATGCTTCCGAAAAAGGACGTGCACGAGAGCCCGAGGATCACGCAGCCGGAATACAACTATCCGCCCATCGACCTGCTCAACCGCAGCAGCGCTACCCAGGATCCGAACCTGAACGCGAAGATTCAGGCCGGCGCGTCCAAGCTGCTCTCCACGCTGGAGAGCTTCGGCGTGCAGGCGAAGCTCACGCACGTCACGCACGGCCCGGCGATCACGCGCTACGAGCTGCAGCCCGCCCCGGGCGTGAAGGTGTCGCGCATTGTGAACCTGGTGGACGACATCGCGCTGAACATGGCGGCGGACGGCGTGCGCATTGAGGCCCCGATCCCGGGCAAGCCTGCGGTCGGCATCGAGATCCCGAACGAGAGGATTGAGACGGTCTCGCTGCGCGACGTGCTGGAAAGCCCGGAGATGAGCCGCGAGAAGTCGCCCACGGCGGTCGCCCTGGGCAAGGGCATCTCCGGCGCGCCGGTGGTGGCCGACATGGCGAAGATGCCGCACGTGCTCATCGCCGGCGCGACCGGCTCGGGCAAGTCCGTATGCATCAACACGATCATCAACTCGATCATCTACCGCGCGTCGCCCCGCGAGGTGCGGCTGATCCTGATCGACCCGAAGGTGGTCGAGCTGTCGGTGTACAACGGCATCCCGCACCTGCTGGTGCCGGTGGTCACCGATCCCAAGAAGGCATCCGCTGCGCTGAGCTGGGCCGTGGTGGAGATGGAGCACCGCTACAAGCGCTTTGAGACGATGGGCGTGCGCAACATCAAGGGCTACAACGAGGCCATCGGCCCGGACGAGGAGCCGATGAGCAAGATCATCGTCATCATCGACGAGCTGGCCGACCTGATGATGGTCGCCCCGGGCGAGGTCGAGGAATCGATCTGCCGCCTGGCGCAGCTGGCGCGCGCGGCGGGCATCCACCTGGTCATCGCCACGCAGCGCCCGTCGGTCAACGTCATCAC
>JBJEYK010000285.1:0-3546 GCA_051886775.1 Candidatus Ventricola sp.
TAGCGCGCGTCGATCGCGCCCTTCTGCTTCACGTTGAGGTACGGGCCTTCCATGTGCAGGCCGGGCATGCGCGGCCCGTCCGCCATCGCCTGCCGGGCCTGGCGCAGCGCGTCGATGCTGCGCAGGATTTCCTCCCGCGTAGCGGCCAGCGTCGTCGGGAACAGCGTCGTCGTCCCGTGCGCCAGATGGGTCATGGCAGCGACGCGCATCGCCTCCGGCGTGCCGTCCATGAAATCGCAGCCGCCCGCGCCGTGCGTGTGCATCTCGATGAAGCCGGGGGCGAGATAGCGCCCGCCCAGGGAGATCACCCGCGCATCCCGGAGGTCGGGCGCGCCCTCGCCCAGCGCAGCGATCAGGCCGTCCTTCACCGCGACATAGCCCTCCATCACCCTGTCCTCCAGAATGACGCGGGCATCCGTGAATACCGTCAGCATGTCATCCCTCCTTCGCGTCAGCATCGCAACGGCTCACACGATGCGCGCCGCCGCGTCCCGATCGACGTACAGGAACGCGTTTTCGTGCCGGGTCAGGATCGACGCGGGACACGCCGTGCTGACCTCCCCGCCGAGCATGCGCCCGATCGCCTCCGCCTTGGTGGCGGCGGGCACAGAGCAATACATGTAGCGCGCGCGGCAGAGTGCCGGAATAGTGACGGTCATCGCCTGACGGGGAACGTCGCCAAGGCGAGCAAAGCACCCGTCGTTCACCTGCTGGTTGCGGCAGCGCTCGTCCAGCGTGACGATCTTGATGGACGCCGGATCGTGAAAATCGGCGACGCCCGGGTCGTTGAACGCGATGTGGCCGTTCTCGCCCACACCGAGCATGCAGATATCCGCAGGGTGTGCGTCGAGCAGCGCGGTATAGCGCGCCAGCTCTCCTTCCGGATCGTCCGAGTCCGCCCGGATGAGGTTGACGCTCCTGAACGTGAAGCGGTCAAAGATCGCGCGGCGCAGGAAGCGGCGGAAGCTCGCCGGATGCTCCTCGCTCAGGCCGACATATTCGTCCATGTGGAACGCGTTGACACGGCCCCAGTCGATGTCCGGATCCGCGCAGAGGGCGGCAAGCGTCTCGTTCTGCGACGGCGCGGCGGCGAAGATCATATTCACCTCTGCCTGCTGCGCCAGCAGCCGCTTCAGGCACGCCGCAGCCTCAGCGCCGGCGCAGGCCCCCATCTGCTCCCGGGTTTCAAACACGCGCACGCGCAGCTGATCGACAGTAAAATCCTTGATCATGAGAAGGGTCATTCCTTTCATCCAAGAATGGTCATGCGGGCCGCCCTGGCCGGACGGCCGCAGAATTGCTTACAGGAGGCCCATCACCCGCGGCAGCCAGAGCGAGACCTCCGGCACATACGCAAACAGCAGCAGCAGGGCGAACATCACGACATAGAACGGGATAAACGCCTTGATGGAATCCTCCACGGAAATGCCGCCGATACGGCAGCCGATGAACAGCGAGGTGCCCACGGGCGGCGTACACAGGCCGATGGCAAAGCCGAAGACCAGAATGACGCCAAAATGATACGGGCTCAGGCCCAGCGTGCCCACGGCAATCGGGTAGAGAATCGGCGTGGATACCAGAATCAGCACGCCCATGTCCATGAAGCAGCCCAGCGCGATCATCAGCGCCAGCATGAGCGCAAGGATGACATGCGGATTGGTGGAGATGGACAGCAGCGCAGAGGCCAGCAGCGTGGGCACCTTCAGGTAGCTCATCACCAGGCTGAACGCATTGGACGCCGCGATGATCGCCAGCGACATGGACATGATCGGCACAGCGCTCATGACCGCCTCGAAGAACTGCTTCAGCGACAGGGAACGATAGACAAAGGTCGCGACAATCAGCGCGTACACAGCCGCCAGCGCAGCCGACTCCGTCGCCGAGCACACGCCCGTGGTGGTGCCCACCACGACGATGACGATGGCGAACAGGCCGACCAGCGCCTCCAGCGAGATGCGCAGCGCCTGATTGCGGGGCACCTTTTCGCCCAGCGGGTACTTGCGCTTCTTGGCGATGATAAACGCGGGGATCATCAATCCCAGCGTCAGCAGCACGCCGGGCAGATAGCCGCAGATGAGCAGCGTGGAAATGGAGATGCCGCTGGCCGAGGCAACAGCGTAAAAGAGCATGTTCTGGCTCGGCGGGATCATCACGCCCTCCAGCGAGGAGGTCACAGTGACGGCAACGGAATAGTCCGGGTCGTAGCCCTCGTCAATCATCGCCGGGATGAGCATGGCGCCGATGGAGGACACATCCGCGTTGGACGAGCCGGAGATGCCGCCAAAGAGCATGGACACCAGGATGTTGACCATGGCCGTGCCGCCGGGGATGCGCCCGACGATGAGGTTGCAAAACCGCATCAGCTTGTTGGTGATGCCGCCGTCACACATGAACTGCGCCATGATGACGAAGAACGGGCACGCAATGATCACGAAGTTCTGCAGGCTCGTGACCATCTTCATGAACAGGTTGATCATCGGGATATCCAGATACAGCGCCGCGCAGACGGCGGAGATGCCCAGGGAAAAGGCGATGGGCATGCGAATGAGCATCAGCAGCAGCAGCGTGCCAATGAGAATGATGATGCCGACAGTCGATTCAGCCACGGCTTGGTTCCTCCTCTCCCTCCGGCCTGTCGCCCACCTGCAGGTGGGCAAGCGTCTTGACCAGGTTCATCGCGCAGAAAAGCACGCACAGCACTGCGGCGACCACCTGTGCCATGAACACAATGCCCTGCGACCAGCCGCTGGCCGCCATGATCTTGCGATACTTGATCAGGTAGATCTTCCAGCCGGCGTTGACCATCAGCGCAAAGAACGCGCCGATGAGCAGATGGCGGATGAGATCCAGCACATACTGCACCTTCCGGGGAACGCGGTTGTACAGCACCGTCAGCGCGACGTGCGCATCGCGGTATACGTCGATGGAAATGCAGATGTAGCCAAAGATGACCAGCAGGACGAGGATGACCTCCTCCGACCAGACGATGGGCTTGACGAACACATATCGCATGATGACTGCCGCAAAGCAGATCACCAGCATGACCAGCAGGAGGATCGCGCCGAGGATGCGCTCCAGACTGACCAGTCGGCGGAACAGGCTGTCCACCTTGAGTATCAGTTTTTTCATAGCTGTCTCCTTACGGTGTCCCCGCCGGCGGACGGAAAAGCGCCGGACTGTGCTCCCACAATCCGGCGCTCATTCATGCCGCTGGCTCAGAAGATGGGTGCAGGCTCAGATTACTTCACCATCGCGAGCAGATCAGCGTACTGCGGATACTCCTCGTAGACCGGGGCGCAAGCCGCCTGGAACTCCGCGACATCCACCTCGATGATGGTGCAGCCGGCAGCCTCCACGTTCTTGCGGGCTTCCACCAGGTACGAATCCACCAGCCCGCGCTGATAGGCGGACGCCTCAGCGGCAGCCTTCATCACAGCCTCCTGCTGCTCCGCGCTCAGGGACGCCCACGCACCGGCGCTCATGACCACCAGAGAGGACGGCGCAGTGTGCATATCCAGGGAGTAGTACTTGGCGACCTCATAGTGG
>JBJEYK010000286.1:0-16936 GCA_051886775.1 Candidatus Ventricola sp.
TCCGCGCCGTTGGCGAGGATCTCGTAAGCCATCAGGCCGGTGGCGTAGCCGATGTCGTAGTAGCTGATGGTGAGCGTCGCGACGCCGCAGCCCTTGCAGATGCCCTCCTCGCCGACGATGGCGGGGATCTTGGCCGGGATCAGCTCGTTGGCGATCGTCTCGGTGTAGGCGGCAGCGGTATTGTCGGTCGGGATGTAGATGACATCGCTGTTCTGCGCGGCCAGCGCGGTGACGGAGGCGACGTCGTTGGAGTCGGTGAAGGCGAACTCCTCGCAGGTGTAGCCCAGCTTGGTGAGCTCCTCACCCACAACCTTCACCTGGTAGATGGAGTTGGCCTCGGCGGAGCAATAGAGCAGGCCGACCTTCTGGGCATCCGGGAACAGCTCCTTGATCATCGCGGCCTGCTGATCGAGCGGGGCGAGATCGCTGGTGCCGGAGACGTTCATCCCGGTCACGCCGGCGAAGTTGTCGATGTCCAGCGCCACGCCGTATTCGGTGACGGAGGTGCCCAGGATCGGGATATCGCCGGTGGCCGCGACAGCCGCCTGCAGGGCGGGCGTGGCATTGGCCATGATCAGATCGACGCCGTTGGAGGCGAAGGTGCTGGTGATGGTGGCGCAGTTGACCGCGTCGCCGGAGGCGTTCTGCTCGTCGAAGACGACGTCGGGCATCTTCTCGGACAGCGCATCCTTAAAGCCCTGGGTGGCGGCGTCGAGCGCGGCATGCTGCACGAGCTGGCAGATGCCCACGGTGGTCGCGCTGGCGCAGGCAGCTGTCGCCACCAGCATCAGGACGAGAGCGAGCGTAACAAGCTTCTTCATAGGTCATGTCCTCCGTTGAATGGATTTCAAAAATTGTAGTGCCATTATAGACCTGTGTGCAAAGGTTTGTCAATATGCTTTTTCCACATTTCCCGCTTTTTTTCGCGAAGATTCCCCCCTATTCCGCCACCCTTCGCGCGCTTTCACTTGACAAATCGTCAGAGATTTTCCTGCCGTTTTGTCAAGGTACTTACGCGCCTATACACAAAAAGCGGGGGACGAGCGCAGCAGCCGTCCCCCGGATCATCATGCTTTCTGTCCTCCTGCCGACGCAGCCTGCGCCGGCGGCCTGAAATCAGACCACGCCCTGAGCCAGCATCGCGTCGGCCACCTTGAGGAAGCCCGCGATATTGGCGCCGGCGACGTAGTTGCCCGCCATGCCGTATTCCCTGGCGGCGCTGTCGATGTTGTGGAAGATGCCGACCATGATTCCCTTGAGCTTCTGATCGACCTCGTCGAACGTCCAGCTCAGGCGCATGGAGTTCTGGCTCATCTCCAGCGCGCTGGTGGCCACTCCGCCGGCGTTGGCCGCCTTGCCCGGGGCAAAGAGCACGCCGTTCTCCTGCAGATAGGCCGTCGCCTCCAGCGTGGTGGGCATGTTGGCGCCCTCGGCCACGGCGATGCAGCCGTTTGCCACCAGCGCCTTGGCGTCGTCGAGCGTCAGCTCGTTCTGCGTGGCGCAGGGCAGCGCCACATCGCACTTCACGGTGAACACGCCGCGGCCCTCGTGGTACTGCGCGGACGGGCGCGCGGCGGCGTACTCGGTCAGGCGGGCGCGGCGCACCTCCTTGACCTCCTGGAGCAGGGCGACATCGATGCCCTCCGCGTCGTACACCCAGCCGGTGGAATCCGACGCCGTGACGACCTTCGCGCCCAGCTGCTGCGCCTTCTCGATGGCGTAGATGGCCACGTTGCCCGCGCCGGAGACTGCGACAGTCTTGCCTGCCAGGTCGTGCCCGTTGCAGGCCAGCATCTCCTGCGTCAGATAGAGCAGGCCGTAGCCGGTGGCCTCCTTGCGGGCGAGGGAGCCGCCGTAGGTCAGGCCCTTGCCGGTGAGCACGCCCTCGTATTTGCCGGTCAGCCGCTTATACTGGCCGTACATGTAGCCGATCTCCCGCGCGCCGGTGCCGATGTCGCCCGCCGGGACGTCCACGTCCGCGCCGATGTACTTGAACAGCTCGGTCATGAAGCTCTGGCAGAAGGCCATAACCTCGCGGTCGCTCTTGCCCTTGGGATCAAAGTCGGAGCCGCCCTTGCCGCCGCCGATGGGCAGGCCGGTCAGGGAGTTCTTGAAGATCTGCTCAAAGCCCAGGAACTTGATGATGCCCAGGTTGACGCTGGGATGCAGGCGCAGGCCGCCCTTGAACGGGCCGATGGCGCTGCTGAACTGCACGCGGAAGGCGTTGTTCACCTGCACCTGACCCTTGTCGTCGACCCACGGCACGCGGAAGAGCAGCTGGCGCTCCGGCATGGTGATGCGCTCGAGCAGCGCCTCGCGGCGGTACTTCTCCTCGTTGCGCTCGATCACCGGGCGCAGGGAATCGAGCACCTCGCGCACGGCCTGATGGAACTCCGGCTGGCTGGGATTCTCGCGCACCACGCGCGCGTAGACCTCGTCAACGTAAGACATAAGATAAGCCCCCTTGTATATCTTGATGTGTTGCTGTGCTTGCTTTGGCGAAACGCCCTGCTTATTATAGTGGATTCGCCTTTATTTTGCAAGTGTTTTGACCCGATTTTTTATTTTTTCAATCATTTACGTTCATTACGCTTCATTTTTGCAGAATCAATACACCTTTCTACCGGATTGTATAATAGAAGCCGCCCCGTCTGTGCAGGGCGGCTCAGATCATCAGCAGTGTATGCAGCAGTCTCAGGGAATGAATGGCGCAGCCCCCGGCGCGTCCCACGCAGCGGCATCCGCCGTCACGCAGGCGCCCGCCTGCGCCGCCTCGCGCAGCGCGATGGCCAGATAGCTGTCGCGAAAGGCGAAGGGCGTATTCGGCGCGCCGCCGGAAAGGTGATCGCGCATGCGCGTGAGCACGGTCGCCACGGCGATTTCGTCCTCGTCCATCTCCACGTCCGCGCGGAAGGGATTGACATACATGCGCTCGCCGGCAAAGTCGATGGCGCGGATGGTGCCGGTGATCCCGTCGCGCTGCGCGGTCAGGCGGCCCAGCAGCGGGCGGTTGTCCGCCGTCAGGCAGCGCACCTCGTCGTCGGCAATCTCGCCGCGCGTGCCGAGGATGCGCACATGGCTGGAGCGGATCGCGCTGTGATACTGGGTGCCGGCGAAGTCGTACAGCCCGACGCGCCCGTCGCCGTAATCCAGCGTGGCCAGCACGCGCTGCTCCTCGCCCATTTCGCCGTCCGTCACATAGCCGCCGCGCCCGCCGGTCACCACGATGGGCGACACAAGCCGCTTCGCGTCGATGCGCACCGGCCCGGTCTCCTCGCCCAGATACGCCCGCAGCATGCTGATGCCGTGATAGTCGTGCATCATCGACAGATCGCAGTACGTCACCCGGCCCAGCAGCCCGCGCGCGATCAGCGCCTGCCGCGCCTGATGGCTGGGATAGAGGAAGTACTGCTCGGCCATGTCCAGCGGCGTGCCGGTGCGCCGCTGCGTCTGCTGCAAGCGGCGCAGCGTGTCCAGCTCGACGGCCAGCGGCGTCTCGCTCAGGGCGGGCACGCCGCGCTCGAGCAGCTGCATGACCATGTCGGCCATGCCCGCCTTGCTCACGCAGGAGACGACGAAGTCCGGCTTTGGTGCCAGCAGCGCGTCCAGCGTGTCCACCGCGGGGACGCCGTGCGCCGCGGCAAAGGCCGCCGCCTTCTCCCGCGTGCGGCACATGACGCCCGTCAGCTCAAAGTGCTCGGGCAGCTTCTGCGCGGCGCGCACATAGAACAGCGCGCGCCAGCCGCTGCCTGCCACCGCATAACGGATTCTGCCCATCTCACGCCTCCCCCAGCAGGAAGCCGAGCACCGCCGGGACATACTGCTCCATCACCGCATCCTCCGAGAAATACAGCTCGTGCCTGGCGTCAAACTGCATGAGCCGCCCCTGGGGCACGCGCGAAATGAAGGCATCCTGCTCCTTCAGGCGCACGATGCTGTCCTGCTTCGCCTGGCACAGCAGCACCGGCGTGCGGATTTCATGCGCGCGCTCGAGCAGCGGCTCCGTCACCGAGGCCGCCTCGCGGATCCAGCTGTATGTCGGGCTGCAGTTGTGCAGCTCCTCGCGCTCCACGCGCTTCTTCTGATAGTAGTCAAACCGGGCGCGGCTGGTGTCGTGCGATTTTTCGAACGTCTCGCTCTCCGGGTCGAACGGCTTGCCGACAAACGCCCGCTCCTTGCCCTTGCCTGCCCGGCAGAACGCCTTGGCCAGCGCGATGGCCGCCTTGCGCGGCAGCGGCGCGGTCACCGGCGCGATCATCGGTGCGGTCAGCACGGCACGGGCAAACCAGTCCGGATGCTCGATGAGCGCAAACGCGCCCAGCGCGCCGCCCATCGAATGCGCGTACAGGTACAGCGGCGCGTCGCCCATGCGCGGGCGGACAACCTGCTCCATCAGCTCCGCAAGGTCGCGCAGGTAGTCGTCGAACCGCTCCACATGCGTGATGGACGTGTCCTCCACCTCGCGCACGGAGCGCCCGTGTCCGCGGTGATCCGGCGCGAACACGCTCAGCCCGCTGGAGACAAAGTACCACGCCATCTCGCGCAGCTTTTCGGCGGATTCCGTGTAGCCGTGCAGGATCACGACCGCGCCCCTGGCGTGGATGCGGTTGTACACCTCCGTGTGCAGCGCGCCGCCGCCCGATAGCGGCAGATCGATCTCCTCGCGCAGGGCGGCAAGCCCCGGCTCCACCACCTTGTTCATCATCTGCTCGTATTTTGCTTCCCGAATGATGCTGACCATATTGCTTCCTCCGCAGGCCGTCTGTTTTTCAGGGGTTGTTTCTGGCATTATAGCACAAAAAAACTCCTCCATCAAGGAGGGGGCAGACCATCAACGAAGTATGCAGCAGTCTCCGGGGATGCACGAAGGGGCCGCAGCCCCTTCATATCAAATCCGCAGCGGCGACATATGCGCCGCGAGGGACCGAAGCCCGCCGCGCCCAGCGAGCGATGAAGGCGGGCGGGCGTCGGGAATCGCAAGGAGCGCCGCAGGCGCGACTATGCGAGTTCCCCGGAAGGACGCTTGTTGCTTCCGATATCATTTGGAGTGTGCCCGCAGGGCGCGCGAGAAATGATGCTCTCTCGTTCTCCAACCGATGCAAGGACGCGACAGCAGACTTGCATCGACAGCCCGGCGCCGCTTTTGCTTACAGGTATTCCCCGATCCACGCGTAGGTGCGCCCGCTCTCCGAGGTGACCGCATGCGCCGCCGCCAGCGAATTGAGCACCGCCTCCTGCGTGGCCTCCGCCGCCGCGCGGAAGGCCAGCTCCAGCGTATCCTCGGTGAGCACGCGCTGGGTGATCACGCGGTGCGCGCCGCCGTGCGGCATGCGATTGGCTGTGGTAAAGCCGATCATCACGTCGCCGCTGCCGTGGCCGAAGTAGGAGCCGTTGCGCGCCAGGCCAACCGCGCAGCGCTTGAGCACGCGGCGAAGCTGGCGGTCGCTCACGGGCAGATCCGTCGCCAGGATCATCATGATCGAGCCGCGGTCGCTCGGCTCCGCCGCCGGGCTGGCCCGGCGCTTTGCCAGGATTTCGCGCCCCAGCGGGCGCTCGAGCACATGCAGCTCCTCCAGGCAGCCGTGGTTGCTCTGCACGAGGACGCCCAGGGTATACGTCCCGCCGTCGATGCGCAGCACGCGCGAGGCCGAGCCGATACCGCCCTTCAGCCCGTGGCAGACCGTGCCCGCGCCAGCGCCCACGCAGCCCTCCTCAAAGTCCTCGCAGGCCGCCTCGATCGCCGCGCGCACATGGCGAGCCTCCACCGGCCTGTCGGTGATGCGGTTGAGCGCGGCGTCGTTGCACTCGCCCACCACCGGGTTGACCGACGCCATGGGCACGCCGTCCGCCGCGCAGCGCTCGGCCATGTAGGCCACGAGCGCGTCGTGCACCTTGCCGACGTTGAGCGTGTTAGTCAGCGCGATGGGCGTCTCCAGCGTGCCCAGCTCGTCGATCTGCACCAGGCCCTGCGTCTTGCCAAAGCCGTTGAGCACGAAGGACGCCGCCGTCAGCTTGCTGGCAAACATATTGTCCGCACAGGGCAGGATCACCGTCACGCCGGTGCGGTGAATTCCGTCCTCAATCGTCGCGTGCCCCACGCGCACGCCCGGCACATCCGTGAGCTTGTCCAGCGGCCCGCGCGCCATCTGCCCCACGCGCACGCCGAAATCTGCGATTCTCATCAGCCCTGTCCCTCCTGTCCGTCCGCGGTGGCATCGCGGACAATCCGCACCGCCTGCTGCGCCGCCTCGCGCTCCGTCTGGGTGAGCGGCTCCAGCGCCGGGGCGCTCTCCGCGTCCACGACGCGATACACTGTCTCGCCCTGCTCGCGCTGGCAGGCGACGTACACCGGCGTGCAGTACAGCTCCCCCAGCGTCGTGCGGCGGGTTGCCGGGTCATAGGTCACGCTCAGATGCGCGATCATCCCGGCGGTGTTCTCCGCCGTGCGCGCGTCGGTGAGCAGCGTGCCCAGCGAATAGCAGACCACCGCCTCGTGCTCCAGCCCGTCCGCGCGCTTTACGCTCAGGCGCTCCGTCCCCTGGGCGACGTTCGGGTGCGCGCCCAGGATCACGTCTGCGCCGGCCTCCGCCAGTGTGCGCGCCATGCGATGCAGGGTATCGGGCGTGTCCTGCTTGTTCTTGGTGCCCCAGTGCGGCAGCACGACGACCAGGTTCGCGCCGGAGACGCGGGCCTGCGTGATGTCCCGCACCATCCGCTCCACCTCCAGCCGCGCCAGCGCGCCCTGGCTGTCGCCGTCCGTCCTGCGCGCGCCCTCGTCGCTCAGCCCGTAGGCATAGGCCAGCACCGCAACCTGCACGCCGCCGACGCGCAGCATGGCCGACTGCCCCGCAGCGCCGTCCGGGTTGGCCCCGGCGCAGGCCAGGCCGCGCGCCGTCAGCTCGCTGACCGTCAGCTCCAGGCCGTCATAGCCCTTGTCCAGCGCGTGCTCCGTGGCCAGCGACAGCAGGTCGACCCCACACGCCCGCAGCGCGTCGAGCAGCTCGGGCGCAGTGTTGTAATTGCCAAAGCCTTTGTCCCGGCCCGCGGTCGTGGTTTCCAGCGTCGCGATAGCCAGATCCGCGCCGGAGAGCGTGTCCAGCAGGCCGGAGAAAACCGACGAAAAATCGTAGGATCCATCGCGCTGGCGGGCGCTCTCGCGCACGGCCTTGGGCGCGTAGACCGTGCCCGCCGCGGCGAGCGTGATCGTCACCGGCGCGGGCGTCGGCGGCGCGTCGGTCGGCTGCGGGGTGAGCGTCGGCTCCGGCACGGCGGAGGCGCTCTGCGTCGGCGCGGGCGTGGCCTGCGGCTCCTGCGTGCTCAGCGCGTGCGCCAGCGAAACAGGCGCGCCGCCGCCCCGAGCGATCATCGCCAGGAACAGCGCGCAGCCGCCCACCACCAGCGCCGTCAGCAGCAGCATCAGCAGCGTGCCCAGCGACACGCCGCAGCCGCGTCTTTTCATGCCGGTTCACCCGCCTCTCCGCCTGCCGCCCGAATATCGATATGATTCATTATACGCAATCGACTGTGAGAAATCAAGATGCGCGCCCCGCTTGCGGCCGACGCGCCCGCCTGCCCGGGCCGATGCTTTGTAAGGAAATGAAAAAGACGCATCCGATTGCTCGGATGCGCCCGCCGATTCACAATCAGGCCTGAGCCGGAGCCGCCACCGGGCAGTTCTCGGCGCACGCGCCGCAGTCGATGCAGGTATCCGCATCAATGACGTACTTGCCATCACCCTCGCTGATCGCGTTCACCGGGCAGTTGCCGGCGCAGACGCCGCAAGAGATGCAATCATCGCTAATCGCATATGCCATGTTGATTCACCTCCGAATTATTGTAGAATGGTCTACTGGGGTTATTCTATCACGGCCACCATCAAATTGCAAGACGTTTTGTCAATTTCCATCGCATTTTGTCATTTGAGCGTCTCAGAGCAGATCCTCCGCGCCCGCGTTCTCCACGATTTCGAGCACGTCCTCCTCCGCTGCGATCACCCCGACCGCCTCCGGCGCGGCTTCCGGCGCAGGGACGGCGGCGCTGCGGGGCCTGTCCGCCACGGGCGTGGCTGCCTTCTCCGGCTTGCTTGCCGCGGGAGCGGGCTGCGCCTTGGGCTGGGCGGGAGCCTTCGCCTGCTCCTCGTCCCGCTGCCCCCTGCGCTCGCGCTTGGGCGGCCTGTCGCCGCGCTCGGCACGCGGGGGCCTGTCCGCCTGGCTGTCGCCGCGCTCGGCACGTGGGGGCCTGTCCGCCTGATCGGCCCGGTCGCGACGAGGCTTCTCCCCCTCCTGCCTGCGCGGGCGCTCCTGCTTTTCGCGGCGCTCGCCCTTTTCCGGGCGCTCGCCCTTCTCCGGGCGCTCGCCCTTCTCCGGGCGCTCCCGCTTCTCGGGGCGCTCCCCCTTATCCGCTCGCTCAGGGCGCTCCTGACGCTCGGACCGGTTTCCCGCGTCCGCCGGCTCCGGCCGCTGGCAGTCGTCGATGGCGTACTCGCGCAGCTCGAAGGAGTCGCCCACCGCGATGCGCACGCGCACCGTCTCCTCCAGGACGTTGATCGCGTTGATCGTGCCCACGCCGTCGGGCGTGATGATCTCGCGCCCCACGCGCGGCATGCGCTTGCGCGTGGCCTCGTACTGATCCTGCTCGTACTTGAGGCAGCACATCAGGCGGTCGCACAGGCCGGAGATCTTCGTCGGGTTGAGCGAGAGATTCTGCTCCTTGGCCATCTTGATGGACACCGGCGTAAAGTCGCTCAGGAATGTGCGGCAGCAGATGGGCCGCCCGCACGGGCCGATGCCGCCGAGCATCTTCGCCTCGTCGCGCACGCCGATCTGGCGCAGCTCGATGCGGGTCTTGAAGATGCTGGCCAGGTTCTTGACCAGCATGCGGAAGTCCACGCGGCCATTGGCCGTGAAGTAGAAGATGATCTTGGAATGATCAAAGGCGTATTCCACATCCACCAGCTTCATCTCGAGCTTGTGCTCGGCGATGCGGTCCAGCGCGATATCGAACGCCTGCTTTTCGCTCTCCTCGTTGCGCCGCTGCACCAGCAGATCCTGCTCAGTCGCTATGCGGATGATGGGCTTGAGCGGGAAGACCACATGCTCGTCGGGCACGTCCATCACGCCGGACATGCACTCGCCCAGCTCCACGCCGCGCGCCGTCTCCGTGACGACGCGCATGCCGGTGTGCAGCTCCAGCCCGTTCGGGTCAAAATCATACAGCTTGCTGGCGCGCCTGAAGCGCACCCTGACTACCATGGCCATTGGGCATATTCCTCCGATACTTTCAGCAGGATCGATTCAAACGCCGGGGCAAACGGCACGTTGCCCGCCGCCATCCGGCGCGCCCGCGTCACCCGCTCCGCCAGCGCCAGCGCGCCGGAGAGCGGCACCGCGCGCGCGTAAGCCTGCGCCTGCGCGCCCAGCCCGCCGAGCTGGCGCGTGTCGCCGGAGGCGATGGCCAGCAGCACATCGCGCACGGCGCCCTCCAGCAGATCCAGCAGCAGCCGCTGGCGTTCCTTATCGTCCTTGTATTGATTCACAATGGGCAGCACATCGCCGGGGCGATGCGCGGAAAACACGTCCTGGGTCAGCTGAGCGAGCAGCGCCAGGCGCTCGTCGTCGATGGCCAGCGCCTGGCCGACGCAGCCCTCCGCCATGCGCGCACGGCGCGCGGCGGTCTCCTCCGGCTGGCCCAGGGCAACCAGCCTGCGCGCGGCATCCTCCACGCTCAGCGGGTGGAAGCGAATCACGCGGCAGCGCGAGACGATCGTGGGCAGCAGCGCGCCGGGCTGATCCGTGATCAGGAAGAACACGGTGTCCTGCGGCGGCTCCTCCAGCGTCTTGAGCAGGCAGTTCTGCGCGGCGGGCGTCATGCGCTCCGCCTCGGGAAAGAGGATCGCCTTGGCCGCGCCCTCGAACGATTTGGTGCTCACCTCGTCGATCACATCGCGCAGCACGTCCACGCCGATGGTCTTTTTGTCCTTCTCCGGGGCGACGGTGTGCACATCCGGATGCGTGTCGCTCAGCACGCGGCGGCACGGGCCGCATGCGCCGCAGGGCTTGTCCTCGCCGCGGCACAACGCCGCCATCGCGCACAGACGCGCCACGGACCTTTTGCCCGTGCCGCGCGGCCCGGAAAACAGATAGGCATGCACGAACGCATGCCGGGCAAAATCGCTGCGGAGCTGGGCGATGTGCGCGCTCTGCCCCGCAAAGTCCTCAAACGCGGGCATATCACACCTTCAGGAACTGGCTGACCTCCAGCACGAACACCGTCGCGCCGCCGACGGTCACGCGGATCGGATAGGGCACATACACGCCCGCCGACGCGCCGCCGCCCATGGGCGCGGTGGACGCGGTGATCTGCTCGCGGCTCTTGCACACGCGCTCGATGATGGACAGCGCAGGATCAAGCTGCTCGTCCTCCACGCCGCTGATCAGCGTGGTGTTGCCGGCGCGCAGGAAGCCGCCGGTGGTGGCCAGCTTCGTGACGCCGAAGCCCTTATTCATCAGCTCGGACACCAGACGCCCCGCGTCCTCGTCCTGAACGATGGCAATGATCAGCTTCATATCTATTTCCTCCATTTCTCTGGCGCTGTGCGCCCTGGAAGTCCCGCTGCGCCCTCCCGGCGCAGTTAGGTCTTTGTCCATTATACAGGAAGCGCGCGAAAAAATCCAGTGGTTTGAGCCTACGCCTCGCCAAGCAGCGTGAAGCGGCTGCGCGTGCAGGCGATCACGCCCTCGCGCCGCAGCTGAGCGATCACCGCGCTCAGCCCGCTGCGCTCCACCCCCAGATAGTCCGCCAGCTCCTGCCGGTCGTAGGGGATGACGAAGGTTGCCGAGCCGGCGTCCCTGGACTGCATGTACAGATAGGCCATCAGCTTGCCGCGCGTGCCTCGCTGGGCGTTCACCTCCAGCCTGCGGATGGACTGGAGGTTCTTGCCGGCCAGCACGCGAATCAGATTGCGGATCATCTGCCCATGCGCCTGGCACGGGGTGGCGCAGGTGTGCGTCAGCCGCTGCGCGTCGATGAGCAGCACCTGCGTCGCCTCCGCCGCCACGACGGCCACCGGCATCACCGCCACGCCCGCGCAGGCAAACGCCTCGGCGAACAGCTCTCCCGGCCCCAGCCGGGCCATGATGCTGCGGTTGCCGGCATAGTCCACGCGCACCACCTGCGCCGTGCCGCGCAGCACGACGCCCACCCGGCTGGCCGGGTCGCCCTCGGCGAGGATCGTCTCGCCCCGGCCATAGCTGCGCTGCGCGGCGTCCAGGCAGTCCAGCATCGCGCGAAGCGGCTCCCCCTCGATCCCCGCAAACAGCGAACACGCCGCCACTTCCTCAAAAAACCTGTCCATATGCCCTCGCTTCGTTGAAATTTCAACATCATTCCGCCGCACAGTATACTATAATCAGCCCGTCGTGACAAGCACAAGCCGACCTGTCTGATGGAGGTATATGAATTGATTCGCAGGATTATCCATATTGATGACAACGCATGCAACGGCTGCGGCGCCTGTGCCGCCGCCTGCCACGAGGGCGCGATCCAAATGATCGACGGCAAGGCCCGGCTCACCCGCGAGGACTACTGCGACGGCCTGGGCGACTGCCTGCCGGCCTGCCCGGTGGGCGCGATCACCTTCGAGGAGCGCGAGGCCCCGGCCTACGACGAGCAGGCCGTGCGCCGTGCGAAGGCCGCACAGCCCTGCAGCTGCCCCGGCGCGCAGGCGCGCGCCCTGCCGCACGAGGACGCTGCGACGGCGCCCTGCGCCGCGCCCAGCCGCCTTGCGCAGTGGCCTGTGCAGATCAGGCTCGCGCCGGTTCGCGCGCCCTGGCTTGACGGCGCGGAGCTGCTCATCGCCGCGGACTGCACCGCCTACGCCTACGGAAGCTTCCATGAGGACTTCATCCGGGGCCGCGTCGCGCTGATCGGCTGCCCCAAGCTGGACGCGACCGACTACGCCGAAAAGCTGACGGCCATCCTTGAGGCCAACAATGTGCGCGGCGTGACCGTCGCGCGCATGGAGGTCCCCTGCTGCGGCGGCATGGAGCATGCCGTGCGGCGCGCCATCGCCGCCAGCGGCAAGGCCATCCCCTGCCGCGTCGTGACGATCACCACAAAGGGCGGCATTCTGGCATAAAACCCGCCCGAACAAGACACGATGAGCCTGCCTGCCGCAAGCCGCAGCGGGGCGCTCACAGACAACAACGCGAAAAGGAGCGTGCGCAAATGACCCATGACATCCGTTCGATCGGCGTCAACGACCATGAGCTTGATTTGTTTGAGGGAATGTATCCCGTGCCGCACGGCATGGCCTACAATTCCTACGTCATCCTCGACGGGCAAATCGCCGTGCTGGATACCGTCGAGCAGCATTTCTGCGAGGACTGGCTTGCCAATCTCGCCGCCGCGCTTTGCGGCAGGACGCCGGACTACCTGATCGTGCAGCACATGGAGCCGGACCACTCCGCGGGCATCCTCCGCTTTCTGGAGGCCTATCCCGGCGCGACCGTCGTCGCCTCGGCCAAGGCGTTCGCGATGATGCGCAATTACTTCGGCCGGGCGATCGAGGGGCGGGTCGTCGGCGAGGGCGACACGCTGTCCCTCGGCCGCCACACGCTGACCTTCCTGACCGCGCCGATGGTGCACTGGCCGGAGGTCATCCTCACCTACGACGCCTGCGACCGCGTGCTGTTCTCCGCCGACGCGTTCGGCAAATTCGGCGCGCTGGACGCGCAGGAGGCCTGGGCGGACGAGGCTGCGCGCTACTACTTTGGCATCGTCGGCAAGTACGGCGCGCAGGTGCAGGCGCTGCTGAAGAAGGCGTCCGCACTGGCTATCGACGCCATCTGCCCGCTGCACGGCCCCGTGCTCACGGGCGACGCGCTGACCGAGGCGCTGCGGCTCTACCAGATCTGGTCCGCCTACGGCGTGGAGCGCGAGGGCGTGGTGATCGCCTATGCCTCCATCTACGGCCACACGGCGCAGGCCGCCCTGCGCCTGGCACAGCTGCTGCGCGCGCAGGGCGCGGGCGACGTGCAGGTCTTCGATCTGTGCCGCTGCGACATGGCCGAGGCCGTCGGCGCAGCGTTCCGATATGGCAAGCTGGTGCTGGCCGCACCGACGTACAACGCCGACGTCTTCCCCTGCATGGGCGAATTCATCCGCAGGCTGGCCTCTCGGGGCTACCGCGGGCGCACGGTGGGCCTGATCGAAAACGGCTCCTGGGCGCCGATGGCGGCCAAGGTCATGCGCAGCATGCTCGAGGGCTGCAAGGAGCTGACGATTGCCGAGCCTGCCGTGCGCATCGACTCCGCGCTCAGCGAAAAGAGCGAGCAGCAGCTTGCCGCGCTGGCCGGGGCGATCATCTGACCGGATTTCGAGCTTACAAACAAAGCCGGCATGATGCCGGTTGCATCACCGACCAAGTAATGCAAGTCCCGTTGCTTTGCGCTCGAGGCCAAAGCTTTGTGAAAGGACTTACAGAGTAAAGGACGGCTGTTCGTGTCGCGTCCATATGGGCGTGACGGGGCAGTCGTCCTGCTTTGATGCGGTTTCAGCGCTGTGCGGCAGAAACAGGATGCCTGAAGCCAGCAAAGGCTTCATCCGTCCCCTCTCAGGGCATATCCTGTCCATCCTCATCCGCGTGCTCCCCGCCCTTGGGCGCGATGCGCGCGCGCAGATCGCCTGTCGCGCGGTCGAGCCACTCCGGGATCGTCTCCTTCAGGGAATTGCCCAGCAGCCGGAAGGCCTCGGCAATCACCTCGCGCGTCTGCTCGTCCATGCTGCCCGCCGCCTTGAGGATGGCGCGCACGTTTTTCGCCTCGAACAGATCGACGATATTGCGTCCCTCGGACACGCTGAGCACGGCGTAGATGCCGTCGATGAACTGCCGGCGCGCGTCGGGCTTCAGCTCCGCAAGCCAGTGCTTGATGGTCTCCTCCGCCAGGCGGCTCTCGCTGGTGCGCTCCGGCAGGGTGATCAGCCGCCCGGCCATGACCTGCCAGCTGTACGGGTTGTGCTGGAGCACGCCGCTGGCGTCGCTTTTCACCACGGTGAACGGCTCGGCATGCCACATGATGATGCCGATCATTGAGGACTGCGGCACAAAGGTGTGGATGCGCATGTCCATCTGGCGGAACGCGGGCAGGGCGGTGATGCGCTCGTTGAAGCCCGGGCCGTCGAAATTGTAGACGCACTGAATGTGCTGCTGCACCGCATCCTCCGCGAAGATGCCCGCATAGGCCGCCAGGTTGCCGCCCTTGGAGTGGCCGACCAGCACGATGGGCATGCCCAGCGCCTGCACGGCTTCGGCGGCATAGGCCAGCGCCGCGCGCTGGGAGGGCACCTCGTCGCTGAAGCTCATGTTGAAGTCCTCCTTCCAGCCGACGACGGTGCTGTCCGTTCCCCGGAAGGCGACGACCGCCGGGCCGCTGGCGGGCACGAACGTGACCGCAGCGAACTGCTCCTCCCGCTCCCGGTCGAACCGGTCCACATAGCCCAGCACGCGCATCGTGCCAAAGCGCTCGCTGCCCTGAAGGGCGGTGAGCAGGCGGCAGTCGTCCTTGGCGCTGTCCATCACACAGGTGCCGGTCTTGCCGCGCGCCATCAGCTGCGCAGCCGCGTCAGAAAGCAGCATGCCCCCGTCCAGCCAGCCGCCGGGCGCGATACCGGAAAAATCCATGTACGCCAGGTAGCTGAGCACCAGCGCGTCCACCTCGCACAGGGACACCTGGCTGAGCGGGAGATCCCCCCGCCAGCTCACATAATCAATGATATTGGCCATGCCGTTCTCCTTTCGCCGCGCAGCCCGCGCGCGGCCTTCTGCTTCGATTATAGGCCTGCCTTTACCAACTGTCAACCGTCATATCAGCGCGCCGTCCCGGTCAATCTGCCGCAGAAATCCGCACAATTTGGGGTAACTCGGAACGAAAATTCACTTTCACCGATTTTTCCCTGCCATACGAATTGACAGAACGCCTCCGCTGCCTTATACTAACCTGTATGTTCCCGCTCCTGTAGGTGACGGGACGCTTTTCAAATGGTGCCTGAATCCCGATGGAGGCGTTTTCATGCTGCTGAAATGGGCGGTGCCCGCTCCCGCGCTCTGCGGCGGGGGCAGCCGCTGTGTTCATGTGTATCTGCCCGAGGGCTACGACGAGGAGCCGGACGCCCGCTTCCCCGTGCTGTATATGTTCGACGGGCAGAACGTATTTCTCGACGAGGAGGCGTCCTTTGGCCGCTCCTGGCGGATGCTCGACTACATGGCGTTTACCCGGACGCCGCTGATCATCGTCGCGCCCGAGTCCTGCCGCGAGGGCAACGGCCGGCTGGAGGAGTATTCCCCCTTCACCCACCGCGAGGACGGCGTCGGCCTGATCCCGGGCCGGGGCCGCGCGACGATGGACTGGCTGGTCGGCACGCTCAAGCCGCTGGCCGACGCCCGGCTGCGCACCCTGCCCGACCGGGAGAATACGCTGATCGCCGGGTCGTCGATGGGCGGGCTGATGAGCCTGTTCGCCGCCTGCGCCTACAATGACGTCTTCTCCCGCGCGGCTAGCCTCTCGCCCAGCCTGTGGGTGAGTCCCGCGCGCGTGCGCCGCATGCTGCAAAGGGCGCGCATCGCGCCGGACACCACGCTCTATATGGACTACGGCGAAATCGAGCTGGGCAACCACGAGGGCATGGTCGGCACGTTCCTGGCCGCGGGCCAGTCGCTCTACTGCCACGGCGTCAACCTCACCTTCCGGATCGTGCCGGGCGGCACGCACAGCGAGGAGAGCTGGGAAACCCGGCTGCCGGCGATGATGGCCTGCCTGGGGCTGTGACCCCACCAACCATACAAAAGGAGAGATCCCGATGGAAATCCGCTACTTCAAGCAATACTCGCACTGCCTGGGCCGCGACATGGAGATGAAGGTCTACGGCCACCGCGGCAAGCCCGTGCTGTTCATCCCCTGCCAGGCCGGCCGCTTCGTGGACTTCGAGGGCTTCCACATGGACGACGTGTTCCGCCCCTGGATCGACGCGGGCAAGGTGATGGTCTTCTCCATCGACACCATCGACGGCGAGACCTGGGCCAACAAGGGAGGCGACAATCGCTGGCGCATCGAGCGCCATGAGCAGTGGTATCACTACATCGTCGATGAGCTCGTCCCGCAGATCCGCCACCTCGCCGGCGAGCGCAACTGGCATCAGGAGCCGATCATGACCTTCGGCTGCTCCATGGGCGCGCAGCACGCGGCCAACCTGCTCTTCCGCCGCCCGGATGTTTTCGACAGCGTCCTCGCGCTCTCCGGCGTGTACGACTCCCGCGATGCCTTCGGCGGCTACATGGACGAGCTGGTCTACGCCAATTCCCCGTGCGACTACATCGCCGGCATGCCCGCAGATCACCCGTACATCCAGATGTACAACCACAGCAAGATCTTCATCTGTGTGGGCCAGGGCGCCTGGGAGGACGTGCTCAAGCAGAGCACCGGCTGGCTCGCCCGCGTGCTGCACGACAAGGGCATCCGCGCCAGCGTGAACTTCTGGGGCTATGACGTCAACCACGACTGGGACTGGTGGTACAAGCAGACCGCCTACTATCTGCCGATGATCGTGGGCAATCCCTGATTGCCCGTGCCAAGGACTACTGGACAAAGGAGCGCACTGCCATGAAGAACTTCGTCTTTATCTCCCCGAACTTCCCGACAAACTACTGGAAATTCTGCGCCGAGCTGAAAAAGAACGGCATGAACGTGCTGGGCATCGGCGACTGCCCGTATGATCAGCTGATGCCGGAGCTCAAGCGCTCGCTCAACGAGTACTACAAGGTATCCTCGCTGGAGAACTACGACGAGGTCTTCCGCGCAGTGGCCTTCCTCACCTACAAGCACGGCCAGATCGACTGGCTGGAGAGCAACAACGAGTACTGGCTGGAGAAGGACGCCGCCCT
>JBJEYK010000287.1:0-3531 GCA_051886775.1 Candidatus Ventricola sp.
ACGCGCCTCATACTCGCCCAGCAGCGCGCGGAGCTGGGCGTTTTCCTCCTCCAGCTCCTCATACAGGATGCTCCTGAGCACCAGCTCGTCATTCTGCGCCTTGAGCTGATTGTACTCGTATTCGATGTTGCTTCTCAGCTTGACGCGGTACAGATAATTCGAGCAAGCCTGAGTGACCTTTGCGGCTGCGCTTTGCAGCGGAATCATCACCCTGGCAAACAAGCCCTCTGGCGAGATCAGCTGTCCGGTGGACTGGTGGTACGCCGTCAGCGCCATGAGCACAATCAGTGCGAGCACGATCACGCGGCGAATCATCGCATATAGAAAAGGATGCTTCTTCTTCATCGGATCCTCATTTCCTGTGATATCAGCCGTTGCTTCTGTCCTGGTTGCCCAGCATGTCAAAATGATCCGCCATATAGCCCGCGCCGAGGGTGGTGCACTCGCCGGCGTCGCGTGCCACGGAAACGGGAACGCCAAATTCCGACGCGATCATCGTATCCAGGTTCGGCAGCGCTGCGGAGCCGCCCGTCAGGAACAGGCCGTTTTTCAGAATATCCACGGCAAACTCCGGCGGTATGCGCCCCAGCACCCATTTGATCGCCGCCAGAATCTCGCGCAGCGGCTCACGGATGGCCTCGCTGACCTTGGACATGTTGACGTCCACCGTCAGCGGCATGCCGGTGGCAATATCTCGGCCGCGCACGACGGCGATGTGCTCCATCCGCTCGTCGGCCTGCACGTCCGCCAGATCGAACTTCAGCTGCTCCGCTACGCGATCCGTCACCAGAATGGCATGCTGCTTTTTGAGATAGCCGGAAATGGCATCGTCAATCTTGTTCCCCGCGACGCGGATGGAATGCGACAGCACGATGCCGCCCATCGACACCAGCGCCACCTCCGTTGTGCCGCCTCCGATGTCGACGATCAGGCTGCCCTGCGGCTCATACACAGGCAGCCCGGTGCCCAGCGCCGCGGCAAACGCCTGCTCGACTACGAAGATCCTGCGCGCGCCGATGCGCTCCATCGCGTTGATGACGGCGCGGCGCTCCACCTTGCTGACCTCGCCCGGCATCGTGACCACCATGCGCGGGCGCATAAAATGCCTGGTGCCGATGGCCTTGCTGACAAAATAGTGAATCATGATTTGCGCCATCTCGTAATCCACGATGACGCCGTCGCGAAGCGGATGCACGATCTTGACACTGCCCGGCGAACGGCCCACCATCTCCTCGGCGCTGTCGCCGATGGCGATGATCCGCTTGGGATCGTCGCTGCGGACGATCACCACGGACGGCTCGTTGACCACGATGCCCTTATCCTTGACGTAGACGCGCGTATTATCCGTGCCGACATCCACGGCGATATCCGGCGAACCCCAAATTGCCATATTGCTCCTTTACTCCCGCAAATCTGCTTATGCCTGACCGGCCTGGGCGAGGAGGCTGCGCAGCGCAGCCATTGGCAGACCGATCACGTTGGAATGCGAGCCCTCGATGCGATCGATGAACATGCCGCCCATGCCCTGAATGGCGTAAGCGCCTGCCTTGTCATTCGGCTCACCCGTGGCCACATAGGCGTCGATCTCGGCGTCCGTCATCTCTACAAAGTGCACGCGCGTGCAGTCTGCCCGCTGATAGCGCCTGCCACTCCCGGTGTCGATCAGCGTCATCCCGGTATACACGCGATGCCAGCTGCCGCTCAGCGCGCGCAGCATCTGCCTGGCGTGCTCCGGACTGCGGGGCTTTCCCAGCTGCTCCTGCGCAAAGACGAGCGTGTCCGCTGCCAGCACCAGCGCGCCCGGATGACGAACGGCCACAGCCTCCGCCTTGCGGCGGGAAATCTCCAGGACGGTCTCCTCCGGGCCGCCGGAGAACGTTTCATCCACATCGGATGCGTCTACTGTATAAGTAAGGCCCATCAGTTCCAGAATCTCCCTGCGGCGCGGGGAGCCGGAAGCCAGAACGAGCGGTATGGTTTGCTTGAGCACGAGGCTGTCCTCCATATGATTGTCATTTCATTTCATTATAGCATATTCCCTCTGCTTTTGCACCAGGAAATCGTTGATTTGGCAAACGCACAGGCTGCGGCAGACGATGTGCCTGCCGCAGCCTGATGATTTGATTGCCGTAGCTCAGATAAACTCGATGTGGTTTTCCGACATGGACTTGACCCGCGCCAGCGAGTACACGTCGATTCCCTGCTCGGATAGGCGCTGCCGCCCACTCTGGAACGACTTTTCAATCACGATGCCGATGCCGCAGACCTCCACGCCTGCCTGCTGCGCCAGATGGAGCATGCCGAAGGCCGCCTCTCCGCTGGCCAGGAAATCGTCGATGAACAGCACCCGCTCGCCCGGCTGCAGGAATTCCTTCTTGACCGTCAGCTCGTAGCTGGTGCCTTTGGTGAAGGAGCGTACCGTCGTTTGCAGGAGGTTGCCCGTCATGATGCGCGAGGTCTGCTTCTTCATGATGACAAGCGGCACACCCAGCGCCAGAGCCGTAAACGACGCGGGCGCAATGCCGGAGCTTTCAATCGTCACCACGCGGGAGCAGCCATGGTTTTTGAAATACGCGGCAAATTCCTCGCCGATCGCCTTCATCAGCGGCACATCAACCTGGTGGTTTAAAAAAGAATCCACCAGCAGCACGTCCTGGTTGATCGCCTTTCCCTTTTCAAGGATCGCTTCCTTCAGCATTTGCATCGCGACGCCATTCCTTTCTTTTGCGAGAATGTGGACTTATTCTATCGCATTGCGCAGAGCGAATCAAGCGTTTCGCGGATTTTTTCCAGCAAAAACCCGAAAATGTTCGCATTCAGGTCCGCAGGGAAGCGGTGCCGGCGCGGGATAAATCGGCAAAGGCGGGCAGGCAGGCGCGGAACAGGGCATCTCCCCGACCATCTCGCATTGGCTGATCACCGTCTGCAAATCGATGTACAGGCAGACCTGAAACGACCCAGGCGGGCAGAAGCATGCGCGCGCAACCTGGAGCTGCGCGCCTCTGCGAATCGTCGCGCCGCGCCATGCGCCGCGGCACTGCTGCGCTAGCAGCTCGATGCACGCCTGGCCCTGTCCCCGGTGACCGCAGCAGTCTGTCACATGACACTCCAGCGTAAAGCGGAGCATCACCGTTCCGCAGGGCGGACAGCAGGCATCCGGGCACTGCACACATGGCTCGATGCAGACGATATCCAGATCGCAAAGCGTCAGCGGCGGACAAAGGCATGCAGGAAGTCCGCATATCGTCAGCAGCCCGTCGAAGCACAGACGCTGGTTCTGGCTGGCTACAATCCGTTCGACGATATATCCGCCCCGCAGCCGGGCAGGCGGTTCGCCCCTTGGGCACCTGCAGGGCAGGCAGCAGGTCATTCGATTCTGATCAGGCTTCACGGAAACCTCCTCCTCTTCTCAAGGATTCAGTGTATCCTATGCGAAGCCCTCATTCCCCGTTCGCGCAGTCCGATTTGTGCCTGCGGTCTGTTTTGCAAATCCGACCGTCGGTCTTGATCATTCCCGCTCCAGATCACTGC
>JBJEYK010000288.1:0-16818 GCA_051886775.1 Candidatus Ventricola sp.
ATCAGCACCAGCATCACGCACCAGGTGACCACGACGGACTCGGTGAGCATAAAGCCGCCCAGCTCAGGGATCGAAATCAGTATTTTTGCGCCTGTAATTTCAAGATCCATGTCGGTATCCCTCTTTCCTGTTGTTGTACATGCTCAGGTGTCCTTGATCTGTCCGGTGAGCTGAAGCGCCAGAATCGTCAGGCGCGGAAACAGCAGCGGAATGACGGCCGCCAGCCCGTCTACAAACGGCAGCGCGAAGGCGAGCACCGCCACGGCCAGCATGCCCACCATGCGCATGTTGTAGGAGGATTTCATCTGCATGCGGGCCATCTCCGCGTTGTCCGGCTGAACCTGCGCGGCCTTCTGTACGGTCATGCCCAGCATGAAGAAATTGAACACCGCGTACGCGCCGCCGATCAGGCCGCCCAGCACAACCGCCAGAGAAAAACGGCCCGTAAGCGCATACACAATCCACATGATCACCAGCAGGACGACCTCGCCGATGGCGATCCGCTTTGTCTCTCGCAGGACGGTTTTCTGTGGCTTCTGATGCTCCATACGCTCCCCTCCCGCATTTTTATGATAAACCAATTTGCGTTTAATTATATCATACGCGCGATGACCGGTCAACCAATCGCAGCCATTTTCTATCAAAACCGCGCTAAGATTTGCGGCCTATATAAAGAAGCGACTGCGCGCCCCGGCGCACAGCAGCTTCTCATTTCGTTATGGCGCGGCATCCGTCAGCCCTTCAGGCCGCCGCGCGCCACGCCGCGCACAATGTACTTGCGCGCGAACAGGAACAGGATAATCACCGGCAGCACCACCACTGTCGAAGCCGCCATCAGCAGCTCCGGGTGGGAGCCGGCCTCGGTGGTGAACACCTGCAGGCCCCAGGGCAGCGTGCGGTTTTTGTCGCTGGAGATAACGTACATCGGCCACATGAACGAGTTCCAGCTCGCCAGCGCGTTGAGCAGGATGATCGTCATCAGGCTTGGCCGGGCCATCGGCACCATGACCTTCCACAGGTAGCGCCAGTTGCTCGAGCCGTCGATGCGCGCCGACCAGTACAGGCTGTCCGACACGGAATCGAAAAAGCCCTTGAGGATGTAGGTGTAGAAGATCGAGCTGGTAAACGGCAGAATCAGCGCCCAGATGTTGTCCCACAGCCCAAGATCGACGATGGTGGAGTAGTTGGTGATGATCATCATCTCAAACGGGATCATCATCAGCGACAGCAGCAGCGAGAAGATCAGGCTGCGCCCCGGGAAGCGCAGGCGCGAGAACGCAAACGCTGCCAGGATGGTCGTCAGCGTCGTCACAGACACCGAGCAGACCATGACAAACACGGAATTGAAGAAATACCGCGCAAACGGCGCCATAGAAAACGCCTTTCTGAAGTTGTCCAGGCTCACGTGGCTGGGCAGCCACTGCGGCGGAAAGCGGTTGATCTCCTGGGTGGTCTTGAACGCAGAGGTGAACATCACGAAAAACGGCAGGAGCATGATCAGTGCGCCCAGCGTCAGGACGACGTAGGTCAGCGCGCGGGAAAGCTTTCGGCTGGTCATTTTCCGTCACCTCCTGCTCTTCTTCTGCAGGGCGAGCTGCACCATGGTGAAGACAAAGATGAACAGGAACAGCACGATCGCAGCCGCCGCGGCAATGCCGTACTTGCGGTTCTCCATCATCGCATAGCGGATGTAGTACACCACGGTGTACAGGTTGTTGAACGGGCCGGGCTTGCCGTTGAACAGCGGATACAGCTCCGAAAAGACCTTGAAGCTGGAAATCGTGTTGACGATGCACACCAGGAAGATCGTCGGCGCGAGCAGCGGCACCGTAATGCGGAAGAAGATGCGCGTGCCGCTGGAGCCGTCCACCCGTGCGGCGGTGTAGTACTGCGGATCGATGTTCTGCAGGCCGGAGATCAGCAGGATGATCGTGAAGGGCAGGATGTTCCACACGCCGAAAATCACCAGCGCCGGGATGCTCCGTGCGGCCTGCTCCAGCCACGGGATCTTGTCGATCCCAAAGAAGGACAGCAGATAGTTGATGATGCCGAAGCTGCGGTTGTACATGAGCTTCCAGGCCAGACCGACCGCCGTCACCGAGGTGACCATCGGCAGGAAATACGCCGTCTGGAACAGCGCCGTGAAGCGCAGCTTCTGGTTGAGCAGATAGGCGATGACCACAGCGATGCAGGTGGAAATCGGCACCACCATGATCACGTACTTGAGTGTGTTGCCGATCGCCTGCGTAAAGCGCGGATCATTGAGCACGGTGACATAGTTGCCCACGCCGAACTGGTCAAAGCCCCGGCTCAGGTGGCTATAACCCTCCTTGAAGGAGATCAGCACCACGTTGACGACCGGGTAGAGCGTAAAGACGGCGATGCCGATGAAGAACGGCAGCAGGTACAGAAACGGCTCAATCCGGGCAAACAGGCTGCGATCGCTCAGCGCGCGATCCTCGGAGGCTTTTTTCATCGGATTCTCTCCCCCGTTTCACGGTCGAAGAGGAAGGTGCCGCGCTTTTTGAGGTTCAGCGACACCGTATCGCCGACGCGCAGCCCCTCGTCGGAGTCGATATACGCGCGGAAGTCGATGCCGCCGAAGGCGAAGTACGCCATCTCCTCCTTGCCCATCTGATACACACGGGTGACCCGGCAGACCATGGGGCCGTCGCTGTCCAGCACAAAGCTCTCCGAGCGCACGGACAGGTTGACCCTCCTGCCCTCCTCCACGCCGGCAAGCATCGGCAGGCGGCAGCTGGCGCCGCCATCCTCCGTCACAAACGCGCCGTCCCGGATTACGCCGGGCAGATTGTTGATCGGCGGATTGCCCAGGAAGTCGGCCACAAACTGGTTGGCCGGCTCGTTGTACAGGCGCTGGGGCAGGTCGTTTTGCTGGAGCACGCCCGCCTTCATCAGCACGATGCGGTCGGAGATCGACAGCGCCTCCTCCTGATCATGCGTAACGAAAATCGTCGTGACGCCGGTGCGCTGCTGGATGCGGCGGATCTCCTCGCGCATCTCCAGGCGCAGCCGCGCGTCGAGATTGGACAGCGGCTCGTCCAGCAGCAGCAGCCGGGGATTCTTGACCAGCGCGCGCGCAATGGCCACGCGCTGCTGCTGACCGCCGGACAGCTCGGAGGGCTTGCGGTTCATGAGCATGTCCACATGCACCAGCTTGGCAATCTCCTGCGCACGCTCCACGCGCTCGGCCTTAGGCACGCGCTGCGTCTCCAGCGGGAAGCAGATGTTGCCCATGACCGTCATGTGCGGATACAGCGCATAATTCTGGAACACCAGACCGATGCCCCGCTTCTCCGGCGGCAGCATGGTCACGTCCTGATCGTCGAAGTAGATTTTGCCGCCGCTGACCGGCAGAATACCGGAGAGCATGTTCAGCAGCGTGCTCTTGCCGCAGCCGGACGGGCCCAGCAGCGACACCAGCTCGCCGTCCTCCAGTGTGGCGCAGAATTCGCTGACCGCCGTCACATCCGAAAACCGCTTTGTGACATGATCGAGTACAACGCGCATAGATCATTCTCCCTTGCTGTTTTTATCCATGGTGCGATGCCTTACCGGAGCAGCGCGTCCAGACAGTGTCCGTCGATATCCTCCATCTCAAAGCCGAGGATCCGCGCCATCGTGGGCGCCTCGTCGACCAGGCAGGCGCGGTCGATCACCGCCCCCTGCCGGAACGCCGGGCCGCAGCCGAAGAACGTCGTTCTGTGATCCAGCCACGGCAATCCGCCGTGTGTGCCTGGGGAAACCTTGTAGTCCCCGCCGGGCACCGTCTTCGTGAACAGCGGCGCAGCAGGATCAAAGCCAAAGGCCATCGGCTCCCTGCCTTCCACAATGAAGTCAAACGGGCCGTCCAAGTGCTGCTGTGCCTTCGCTTCCTCCCTGGTGAAGACATAGCCGATGTTGTATTCAGGCTTTTCCCGGATCTCCAGCAACAGCCGGTGCACGCGCGTACGCAGCGCCTCGTCCTCGTGATCGCGCAGCTCGATCCAGCCGGAGCCGCCGGTAGAGTGGCAGTAGGCGTCCCACTGCGCCAGACGGCCGCTTTCGTCCAGCCGCTGCAGGCCGTATTCCTGCAAAATGCGGTTGAAGTTGATCGTGCGCGACACGTCGGTCTGTCCGTGGTCGCCCATGACGATGAAATTCGTATGCTCAAAGTCGCCGTAGCGACGAATACTCTCCATCAGAACGCCCAGCTCGCAGTCGTGCTTGCGCAGCTGCTCGACGGCGGTTTCGCTGTCCACCCCAAGCTTGTGGCGCACGGAATCCAGGTCGCACAGCTTGACAAACATCACGTCCGGCTGGCCATAGTCCCGGATGATATCGGGCGCGACGGCCATGGTGAACGTGTCCAGGCTGCCGTTGAGCATGCGGTTCATGCCGCGCAGCAGATAGCCATACTTCCAGTAATAGCGTTCGACGACCTCCTGCGTAGCCACGCCGTCATAAAACTGGCGGGGGTTGTCGCCGTGATAATACAGCGGGATGCACATGGGCAGGTTGATGTCCACGTCCGCCCCAGCGGACACCGGCCAATTGATCAAGCAGGTGGAATAGCCATGCTCCTTCGCGTATTCCGCAAAGAGCTTCTTGCGGATCAGGCTGCGATGGGTGTACCACGGCACGGGATACACGCCGGCCTTGACCATCTCGTTGTGCGGGATGCCGTGCTTGTCCGGGTAACAGCCGGTCATGATGGACACATGGCAAGGATAGGTAAAGGAGGGATACACCGGTGCCACCTCGCGCACCAGCGCGCCGTGCTCCAGCATCCAGCCGAAGTGCTTCATCCGGCGCATCACAGATACGTCCGTCTCGCACAGCGCATCGATCATAAAGACGAAAAGCTTTTGCATGGGATTTCCTCCTGCGCATATGGCATTTGCGGCTTGCTGCGCGCACAGCCCGGAAAAAGGGGCTGGCGGACTGATCCGCCAGCCCCTGACAGCCGGGTAAGCTCGCAGGCGATTACTCCTGCAGCGCGGCGTTGGAATCCGCCACGCACACCGCCATCGCGTCCTCAGCGGACATGCCGCCGGCCACCGCAATCGCAGCGTCCTTCAGCGCGTTGCGCACCGCATAGGAGCCGGTCACCGTCGGCAGCGCGCCGGCGATATCCAGGTTGTCCTGCACGGCCACCAGAGACGGCGCCAGCTCCGCCGCGAACGGCGCGTACGCCTCGCTCGCCTGCGTGGTGCCGTACGGGGACAGCGCGTTCATCGCCTTCGCCCACTCGGCGTTGACCTCCGGGGACAGGAAGTACTTCACGAACAGATACGCGCCCTTGTTGGTGTCCTCGTCCTTGTTGAAGACGATCGGGCCGCGGTTCCAGGCCGGGAACCACTCGGTCTTCTCACCGCGCACCATCGGCGCAACGGAGTACTCGAAGCCGTCCGGCACGATGTACGGGACGCCCGCGCAGGATCCGAGATACGCGGCAACCAGCTGTGCGTTAAAGTCGTTGGACCAGTAATCGCCGGTCGGGTTGAGGGCGAAGTAGCCCGCCTGCACGTTCTCGCCGAACCAGGCCAGCCAGGCCTTGGCCTCCTCAGTGTCAAACAGCACACACTTGTTCTCCACGTCGATGTAGCCCGCGCCGGACTGCATCATGAAGGCCTGCATCATGTCGGTCAGGGAGTCCGCAGCAAAGCCGGGGATGCCCTTCGCCTCGTAGATCGCCTTGGCATTGGCAGCCAGCTCCTCCCAGGTGGTCGGCGCCTTCAGCCCCAGCTCATCGTAGATGGTCTGGTTGATGAAGAAGATCGGGCCGGTTGTGACAGCCGGCAGCGCATACATGCCGCCGTCCACGAAGCCGGTGGTCTCCGCCTTGATGGACTCCGGCAGGCTGTCATAGATGTCGGCCATGCCGATTTCCGGGTCAAACACGTACTGGCTCAGATCGACAACCAGGCCATCCTTGACGTAGTCCGCCGCGGTGGACGCGTAGTTGATGATGATGCTCGGGCCAACGCCATTGGCAACGGCATTGTACACGCTGTCAAGGAAGCCAGAGTACGCCTGAGATTCCACGACGACCTCATAGTCGGACTGGCTGGCGTTGAAGTCCGCAGCGAACTTCTCCAGCGCAGCCTGCTGAGCGTCGGTGAAGGTGTGCCACACGGACACCTTGGTCGCGGCGCTGGCGCCCGCGCACAGCGCGAAGAGCATGACAGCCGCCACCGCAAGAGCAAACAGTTTTTTCATCTCGGGTTCCTCCTGTAAGTCAGGTTGTATTGGTTAAGCGCATTTGCGCTTAGTCCCTTTGTTCCTCACGGCGCCGGTTGTACACCGGCCCCAGCGCGGCATAGCGCCGCGTGATCCACCGGCACACGCCGTCCAGCCCCGGGTAGATCATGCGCTCGGAGATATTGATATAGTCCAGCTTGTCGCGGATCTCGAGCTTGGCTTCCTTCGGGATGATGATCTTCCTGGCGAAGATGCGCTCCTGATCGATCAGCTCCGACAGCAGCACCGCCGGGTTGGAGACGACCGAAAACAGCGCGTACTGATTGACGATGCGGTCGATCATCGAGGACGGCTCAAAGAAAATCGCGTAGGGCTGCGGAGACAACCGCGCCATCTGATCGAAATCGGGGATCAGCTTTTCAAGCATGCCGATGGTGAAGATGTTGCTGCCGGTCTCCTTCAGCTTGGTGCGAAGCGCCTCGGGCAGCTGCGCCTTGAAATCGCGCACATCCAGGCACCAGATCACGCCGTCTCGGTCGTAGAAGCTGGTATCCTCGGTCACAAAATGCGCGGCGACCATCGGGGAATACGTCCAGTCGAGCAGCCGCGTGGGCAGGCCGTGATGCTGCGCTACCGGCAAAAGGCTCCAGAAGCCCTCGTAGCCGGCCAGCTCGGTGTAGCCGTATTTGCGGAACTGGCGGAAGACGTGGCTCTCCAGCGACAGGTCGTGCCCGCAGACGCGGTTGAGCGACGGCACGAGATCCCATCGCTGATCCGCAGCGCCGCGGTAGATCCGGCTGTCGCGATAGCGCATGACCTTATCGTCCCACACGTCGTCGAAGACGACGCGCTGCAGCTCGTCCCAGCTGCTCACCACGATCTCCTGCATGGCCGCCTCCCGTTGCGCATTCCTCTCGTATAATTCCCGAATTGTTCACAATTTCCTGCCGTCAGACGCAAATTTTACATCGCACGGCGAAGCTCACCGACGGTAGAGCGCAGGCCCCTCCTCATAGAGATTGCCGCCGTGCGCGTCGATCGCCACGATCAGCGGCAGGCTTTCCACCGTCAGCTCCCGGATGGCCTCGGTGCCCAGGTCGTCAAAGGCGATCACGCGCGACGCGCGCACGCAGGTGGCAATCAGCGCAGCAGCGCCGCCCGTGGCGGCAAAGTACACGCCGCCGTTCCTGCGGATGGCCTCGCACACCGCAGGGCTGCGCTGCCCCTTGCCGATCATGCCGATCAGCCCCAGGTCGCACAGCGCGGGCGCGTAGGCGTCCATGCGGTAGCTGGTCGTCGGCCCGCAGGAGCCGATCGGGTCGCCGGGCTTGGCCGGGCACGGCCCCGCATAATAGATCACCTGATTGCGGATATCAAACGGAAGCGGCTCGCCCGCGGCGATCATCGCCGCCAGCCGCTTGTGCGCGGCGTCGCGTCCGGTGTAGATCGTGCCGGACAGCAGCACGCTGTCGCCCGCGCGCAGCTTCGCAATCTCATGCGCCAGCAGCGGCGCGTGAATGGTCTTGCTCATGGCGTTCCCTCCTCAGATGACGGCGGTCTTGTGCCGCGCCGCGTGGCACTGCATGTTCACCGCCACCGGCAGCCCGGCAATGTGCGTGGGCATCTGTTCGATATGCACGGCCAGCGCCGTCGTGCGCCCGCCCAGGCCCTGCGGGCCGATGCCCAGGTCGTTGATGCGCGCGAGCAGCTCGCGCTCCATGTCCGCCAGCATCGGGTCGGGCGACGGCTCGCCGCACGCGCGGGTCAGGCTGTGCTTGGCCATCAGCATCGCGCATTCCGCCGTGCCGCCGATGCCCACCCCCACCACGACCGGCGGACACGGGTTGCCGCCCGCCAGGCGCACCGTCTCCACGACGGCGTCCTTGACGCCCTGCACCCCCTGCGCCGGCGTCAGCATCCACAGGCGGGACATGTTCTCCGAGCCGAAGCCCTTGGGCGCTGCCGTGAGCGTGATCTGCTCGCCGGGCACCAGCTTCATGTGCACGATGGACGGAGTGTTGTCCTTCGTGTTGACGCGCGTGAGCGGCGTGAGCACGCTGGCGCGGAAGCAGCCGTCGCGATAGGCGCGACGCACGCCGCGGTCAATAGCTTCGTTTACGTCGCCGCCGGTCAGGTGCACGTCCTGCCCCAGCTCCATGAACAGAACGGCCATGCCGGTGTCCTGGCAAATGGGCATGGCGCGCGCGGCCGCCAGGTGGTCGTTCTCGATCAGCTGGCGCAGCACCTCTTGCCCGAAGGGGGATTCCTCCCCTTCCAGGCTGCGCCCAAGCAGCGCCAGCACGTCGTCCCCGATTTCGCAGCAGGCGCTGCGGAACAGCGCGTATACCGTATCCTCAATCCGGCTGACTGGGATCTCTCTCATGCAGCTTCCTCCGATTCCTTCCGTTTGCAGCCCGACGGCCTGAGCCGCACCGCTTTGTGACCACTATACCGCATTTTTGTGCGCATTTCAAGCGCGCATAGCCTTCATCCCCGCCTGACCGGGGAAGTTTTTTTCCCGCGCCGTGTTCCCTTTTCGCGCAAAACAGGCTATAATATTTGTCGAGAATTCCGCACACAGGAGGCCTTCATGCAGCTTTCAAACGATACCAAGCGCTTTTTCCTCGCGCTCAGCGCGTTCACCGTCGCGCTGCTGCTGTGCGTTGAGCACTTTACCGCCATCGGCGCCTGGCTGCTGGGCGCGCTGTCCGCGTTCTCGCCCTTCATCGTCGGCGGCTGCATGGCCTTTGTCATCAGCGTGCCCATGCGCCTGTTCGACAGGCTGCTTTCCCACAGAACGCGCAAGGGCCAGCCGCTGGTCGCGCCCCGCTCCCGCAGGCCGCTGAGCCTTCTGCTGGCCATCGTGCTGATCGTGCTGCTGATCGCGCTGTTTGTCATCATCGTGATGCCGCAGCTGCTGGACACGGTCTCCTCTCTGGCCGGGTCGGTGATGCACTTTGTCCCCACGGCACAGGCCTGGGTGTCCGATGTTCTGCTCTGGCTGGAGGATTATCCCGAGGTGCACAACGCCATCGCGCCGCTGATTCCCGATCTGAACAAGCTGGCCTCCTCGCTGATCACGCTGGTGCAGAAATACGCCGGCCTCGCCGCGACGACGATCGTCTCGAACGTGTCCTCGCTCTTTGGCAGCGTGACGGACGTCATCATCTCGTTCGTGTTCGCCGTCTACATCCTGCTGCAGACGGAGTCGCTCGCGCGCCAGTGCAAGAAGATGCTCTACGCCTTCCTGCCCAAGTCCTTCTGCGACAGCGCCGTGGGCATTGCCCGCCTGGCGCACAGGACGTTCTTCTCCTACGTCACCATCCAGTGCACCGAAGCCATGATTCTGGGCGCGCTGTGCTTTGTGGGCATGGTCGTCCTGCGCTTCCCGCACGCGCTGGTGATCTCGGTGATCATGCTCTTCTGCGCGCTGATCCCGATTTACGGCGCGATCATCTCCTGTGTGGTCGGCGCGTTCCTGGTGCTGATCGAAAGCCCGATGCAGGCGCTGTGGTTTGTGGTGTTCATCCTGGTGCTCCAGCAGATCGAGACCAACCTCATCTATCCGCGCGTGGTCTCCACCTCGATCAACCTGCCCTCGATGTGGGTGCTGCTGGCCGTCACCGTGGGCGGCGGCCTGTTCGGCGTGGTGGGCATGATCGTCGCTGTGCCTGTCACCTCCATTGCATATACCCTGCTGGGTCAGCTGGTGCGAGTGCGGCTGAGCAGCCGCAGCCTTTCCCAGGACGATCCATCCCGCCCCGCCTGATTCTTTATCGGGCGGCAGCGTCATCCCGACACCCCCGATGCGCTGCGCGGCGCATTCCATCACAAGACAATCCATTGATTCAGGAGGTAATCCCATGAGCCGTTTGGGCGATTTGATTCTGCTGGAGCGCACCCGCCAGAAGCTCACCCGCAAGCAGGTGGCCAGAAAGTGCGGCGTCGCGGAAAGCTATCTCAAGGACGTAGAGGAGGGCCGCCGCATCATTCAGGATGATCAGGCGCGCCGCATCCTGCGGACGCTGGGCACGAGTCAGCGCAACGAGGCCGAGTTCTCGCTGGACGAGATCGCCGCCACCGTCGATCTGACCACGCTTGCCCCGGCCAAGCCCGCCGTAGAGCCTGCCGCGCAGCCCGCGCCCAAGCAGACCGTGCAGCCCGAGGCCAAGCCCCGCAGCGCCGATGAGCAGAGTGGCATCTGGCTCGACGCGCTGAGCAGTGTGCTGCGCCCCGTACCGGTGATGAATGCCGGGTGGATTCAGGTTTCCCGGCGCATGGTGCCCATTCAGGACGGCAAGATCGAGGGCGCGAAGCCGGATAAGGTCGTCTACTTCCTCGCACCCGACGATTCCATGCGCGCCATGCGCATCGAAAAGGGCGATCTCGTGCTGATCGTGCCGCAGACGCTTCCGGTGGACGGCGCAATCATGCTGGTGGAATACGGCGCGCATCGCTGCCTGCGCCGCGTGAAGCTGCTGGGCAATTCCAACATTCTGCTCCAGAGCGGCGACCGCGAGCTGGGCGCGGAGAGCGTCCATATCAGCGACATCAAATTTGTCGGCCGCGCCGTCCGCGTGGAGATTGCGCTGTGAGCACAGCTCTGCCCTTTCCCTTTCCGCTGGAGCCGGAGGATATACGCCAGCGCCGCGAGAGCATTCTCGCGCAGCTGTGCCGGATAGACGAGGGCTTTGCCGCCGTGCCCGTGAAGCGCATCCTGCACGCCATGCTGCCGGCCATGCTCCGGCTGTATGACGACGCGTTCCTGTGCGGCTATCTTCTGCGCGCCTTCGGCAGCATCGACGTAACGCTCTCCTCCCGCCTGACCAGCTCCGCCGGGAAGTTCATCTGCGACCGGCGGGAATCCGTCCGCATGCAGCATGCGGAAATTCGCATGTCCAGCGATTTTCTCGCCCGGCTGGAAAGGGGGCCGTTTTCGCTGAACGGGCTGACCGCCGAAACCCCGCAGGAGGCGTTTCTCATCGTCTTTGAGCATGAGCTGTGTCACGCGCTGGAGACGGCGCTCTATGGCAGCACCGGACATTCCAAGCGGTTTGTGTCCCTTGCGCACGGCCTTTTCGGCCACACGGCCACGCGGCACAGTCTGCCCACCCGCAGACAGGAGGCCGCTGAGACCGGGCTTGCCGTTGGCAGACGCGCGCGCTTTGCCTATCAGGGCGGGCATCTGGCCGGCATCATCACCTATGTCGGCAAAACCGCGACCGTCATGGTGCCCGATTCCCGCGGCACGTACCGCGACCGTCATGGACAGCGATACGCCAAATACCGCGTGCCGCTGCCCCTGCTCACCCCCTGCGAATAGCATTGCCCGCCATCCCGGCGGGCTTTTTGTTCGTTCTGACGATAAAACATCGATAATTTCTCCCCGTTTGACTATTTACTGACTTTCTTTGACCATGGTATACTGTCAGCGTCGAAAGACAAGAAATAAACAGGATGATTCGTTCGACGGGCGGCTTGCCGCCCTGAGCATAAAGGAGGATGATTTGGATGGAATCGAACCGCTTCACCCAAAAATCCATGGAAGCGCTGCAGGGCGCGCAGCAGCTGGCCCAGAGCTACGGCAACCAGCAGATTGAGCAGCTGCACCTGCTGTGCGCGCTGCTCCAGCAGGAAAACGGCCTGATCGGCCAGCTGATGGGCAAGCTGGGGCTGGATGCCCGTCAGGTGCAGGCGCAGTGTGAAAACGCACTATCCCGCCTGCCCAGGGTTTCCGGCAGCAATCAGCAGGCCTATGTCTCCGCCGGGCTTTCCACTGCGCTGCAGCAGGCCGAGGCCGAGATGAAGCAGATGCGCGACGAGTATGTCTCCGTGGAGCATCTTTTCCTCGCCCTGCTGGAGAAGGCGGATACCACGGTCAAGCCGCTGCTTTCGGGGCTGGGTATCCGCAAGGAAAAATTCCTGGAGGCGCTTCAGGCCGTCCGTGGCAGCGCCCGCGTCACCAGCGAGGATCCGGAGGCTACCTATGACGCGCTGAAGAAGTACGGCCAGGATCTGGTCGAGCTGGCCAGGCAGAACAAGCTCGATCCCGTGATCGGCCGCGACAGCGAGATCCGCAACGCCATCCGGATTCTCTCGCGCAAATCGAAGAACAACCCCGTGCTCATCGGCGAGCCGGGCGTCGGCAAGACGGCTATCGCCGAGGGCCTTGCACAGCGTATCGTGCGCGGCGACGTGCCCGACAGCCTCAAGAACCGCACCATCTTCTCCCTGGACATGGGCGCGCTGATCGCGGGCGCGAAATTCCGCGGCGAATTCGAGGAGCGTCTCAAGGCCGTGCTGAACGACATCAAGGCCAGCGAGGGCCGGATTATCCTGTTCATCGACGAGCTGCATACCATCGTCGGCGCGGGCAAGACCGAGGGCTCCATGGACGCGGGCAACCTGCTCAAGCCCATGCTGGCCCGCGGCGAGCTGCACTGCATCGGCGCGACCACGCTCAACGAATACCGCAAGTACATCGAAAAGGATGCCGCGCTGGAGCGCCGCTTCCAGCCGGTGATGGTCGCCGAGCCGACGGTGGAGGACACGATCTCCATCCTGCGCGGCCTGAAGGAGCGCTACGAGGTCTTCCACGGCGTCAAGATCCAGGATCAGGCGCTGATCGCCGCCGCCACCCTCTCCAACCGCTATATCTCCGACCGCTTCCTGCCGGACAAGGCCATCGACCTGGTGGACGAGGCTTGCGCCACGATCCGCACGGAGATGGATTCCATGCCCCAGGAGCTGGACGACGTGCGCCGCCGCATCATGCAGCACGAAATCGAGGAGGCCGCGCTCAAGAAGGAGGAGGACACTCTCTCCCGCGAACGCCTGAGCGTCATCCAGAAGGAGCTGGCCGACATGCGGGAGACCTTCTCCTCCATGCAGGCGCGCTGGGAGAACGAGAAGAACGCCATCGGCAAGGTGCAAAAGCTGCGCGAGGAGATCGAGCACCTGGGCGGCGAGATTGCCGAGGCCGAGCGCAATTATGACCTCAACCGCGCCGCCGAGCTCAAGTACGGCAAGCTGCCGCAGCTGCAAAAGGAGTTGGCCGAGCAGGAAAAGCTGGCCGAGGAGGCCAGGAGCGACAGTACGCTGCTGCGCGACAGGGTCACCGAGGAGGAAATCGCGCGCATCGTCGCCCGCTGGACGGGCATTCCCGTGTCCAAGCTGATGGAGGGCGAACGCGAAAAGCTGCTGCATCTGGACGACACGCTGCACGAGCGCGTCATCGGCCAGGACGAGGCTGTCGAGAAGGTCTGCGAGGCCATCCTGCGCAGCCGCGCCGGCATCCAGAACCCGAACCGGCCAATCGGCTCGTTCCTGTTCCTCGGCCCCACCGGCGTGGGCAAGACCGAGCTGGCCAAGGCGCTGGCGCAGGCGCTGTTCGACGATGAGAAGAACATGGTTCGCATCGACATGAGCGAATACATGGAAAAGCATAGCGTCTCCCGCCTGATCGGCGCCCCTCCGGGATACGTAGGCTATGACGAGGGCGGTCAGCTCACCGAGGCCGTGCGCCGCCGCCCATACGCCGTCATCCTCTTCGACGAGGTGGAAAAGGCGCACCCCGACGTGTTCAACGTGCTGCTGCAGGTGCTCGACGACGGCCGGATCACGGATTCCCAGGGCCGCACGGTCGACTTCAAGAACACCATCATCATCCTGACCAGCAACCTCGGCTCCAGCGCCATTCTCGAGGGCATCGACGAGGCCAGCGGCCAGATCACCGACGAGGCGCGCAAGCAGGTGGAGGGCATGCTCAAGACGCACTTCCGCCCCGAATTCCTCAACCGGCTGGACGAGATCGTCTTCTACAAGCCGCTGCGCCGCGATGAGATCGACAGGATCGTCGATCTTCAGGTGGCCGATCTCAACCGCCGCCTGAAGGACAAGCTGCTGACCATGACGCTCACGCCCGCCGCGCGCTCGTTCGTCGTCGCGCAGGGCTACGACCCGGTCTACGGCGCGCGCCCGCTCAAGCGGTTCATGCAGCGCTCGATCGAGACGCTGATCGCGCGCAAGCTGATCGCCGAAGACGTGCAGCCCCGCACGGTGCTCACGGTCGACTACGACGGCGAGAAGCTGGTCATCAGCGACGAGCCGGAATACACCGTCTCCTGATCACCCTTCCCAAGCAAGCTTTGAGGACAGACCATCGGTCTGTCCTCGCTTTTTTGATTACTATCCCCGGATCAGGCGCACGTTACGCTTGAAGACATCCGGCGGCAGCATCTGCCGGTACAGCGCCAGCATCTGCTGCGCCCAGTCCCTGGCGGGCATGTCCTGCGCGCAGGGCAGCACCAGAATGCTGTACTCTACGTCGAACAGCCAGATGCGAACGCTCGTCAGCCGCGCACCCGCCTGTGTGTAAAACTGAATCCGCCTGCGCGCGCCCGCCTCGTCCGGCGCGGCCTTTGGGCGCTCGCACTCGATCATCAGCGCGTCCGTCGAGGCGCCGCAGCGCTCCCGAAGCAGCGCAAGCATCGCCGTGCCGACGCCGCGCCCGCGCACCTGCGGCTCCACCGCCAGATAGTCCAGCAGCGCGATGCGTCCGTCCCTCGGGCGGTACAGCAGCGCATAGCCCATCAGCGTCCCGTGTTCGGTCGCGCCCACGACATCGTATTCCCCTCGCGCGCTCATGTCGAGGATGGACGAGAGCCGCTTCAGCTCGCTGGGCGGGAAATCCCGCTGCATCTGGCAGGCATATAGCCGGCGAATCTGCGCCTCGCCCATCGGCTCCAGCGTCAGCATGCCGTGTCCCCCGCATCGATGATGTTGCGCACCCACACGCCCTTGTGCACCATCCACAGGCCAATGATCACCTTGCCCATCTCCAGCGCCTGCACGCACAGATACAGCGGAACAATCGGCATCGCCGTCAGATAGGCCAGCGCAAACGCCACCGGCACGCAGACGCACCAGGTAAACCCGCTGTCAAAGATGAAGGTGATGATCGTGCGCCCGCCGGAGCGCAGCGTGAAATAGCAGCAGTGCGCGGCGGAATACACCGGCATCATCAGCGCGACCACCCAGAGCATCTGCGTGGCGATCTCGCGGACGTGCGGCTCGGTGTTGTAGATATGCGGGATGACGGGCGACAGCGCGAACAGAAGCGTGCCCATCACCAGATTGGATGCGACAGCCGCGGCAATCAGGCGCCAGGCAGTGGTTCTTGCCTTTTCGATCTGATTGGCGCCCAGCGCCTGCCCGACCATGATGGCCACGGCGTTGCCCATCGACAGGAAGACCGCCTTGAACAGGTTGCTGACCGTCGAGGCAATGTTGCACGCGGCGACCACGTCCAGCCCGCGCACGGAATAGCACTGCAGCAGCACCGCCATGCCGGAGGACCAGAAAAACTCGTTGACCAGCAGCGGCATGCCGCGGGTGAACACATCCCGAAGCAGCGCGCCGGGCACGCGAAGGCTGCGGTACGCCCCGCGAATGAACGGGAAGCGCACCTTCCGGGTGTGCGTGTAGAACATGATGATCGCCGTCTCCACATAGCGGGAGAGCACCGTGGCCATCGCCGCGCCGGCCACGCCCAGGCGCGGGAAGCCCAGCTTGCCGAAGATCAGCAGGTAGTTGAATACGAGGTTGACCAGAATCGCCACGACGCTGGCGATCATCGGCAGGCGCGTCTCGCCCACCTCGCGCAGCGTGCCCGCGTAGACCTGCGCCACGGCAAACGGCGCAAGCCCCAGGAGCATGATCATCATGTATTCCATGCCGAAGGCCAGCGTGCTGGCTGCGGCAGCTGCGTCGGTATCCTCGGCCAGATACAGCCCGATCAGCTGGCGCGGCATCGTCAGGAAGACTGCGCCAGCCAGCACCAGCATGGCGATAGCGATCATCCATTTGATGCGGAAGCAGTGGCGGACGCCCTCGTTGTCGCCCGCACCGGCGTACTGCGTGGCAAAGATCCCCGCGCCGGCCAGCCCGCCGAAAATGCACAGATTGAAGATGAACAGCAGCTGATTGACGATGGCCACGGCAGACATCTGCAGCGTGCCGACGCGACCGACCATCACGTTGTCGAGCAGGCCGACGACGTTGGTCACGGTATTCTGGATGATGATGGGCACGACGATCGCGATCATCTGCTGATAAAATATGCGATCGCCGATCAGCTTCCCGCGCCACCCTGCGCGGGGACGATTCTGCGCCATAGCAGTGTCCTCCGTTCATATCGTAAGCATAGTAGCATGCGTGCAGATCAATATAGCATACTTAAAATGGTTTGTAAAGCGCCATTTCCTATGGTATACTGACCATGTGCACCCGCACACATCCAACACAGAAAAGAGAGGGGATTTCCATGCAGTTTACGATGATTCACGAGAACTACAACGTCAGCAACCTTGATGCGTCCATCGCGTTCTACGGCAAGGCGCTGGGGCTTCGCGAGGTACGCCGCAAGACCGCGGAGGACGGCTCCTTCATCATCGCCTTCCTGAAGGCGGAGGGCGGCGATTTCGAGCTGGAGCTGACCTGGCTGCGGGACCATCCGCAGAAGTATGACCTGGGCGAGTGCGAATTCCACCTGGCCTTCCGCGCCGCAGACTTCGAAGAAGCGCACGCCCTGCACGAGGAAATGGGCTGTATCTG
>JBJEYK010000289.1:0-3512 GCA_051886775.1 Candidatus Ventricola sp.
TGCGATAGCAGACTTGCATCGACAGCTTGTCGACAATCCTTTGTCGACAAGCTGAGGCCGCAGGGGCTTCCTGCGGCCTGCTTTGAATGAGGAGGAGAGAGCCGCATGCACGAGAGCGAGGCCATGGCGGTGCTGGTCAGCGCGCAGGGCATCGGCTATGCCGGGCGCGAGGCGGCGCTGCGTGCGGCGGGCAGCGCCCGCGCCCTGCTGCAGGAGCCGGGCATAGCGGCGGCGGCGCTGGGCGCACGGGGCGTGCAGGCGCTTCGCAAAGCGCTGCAGGACGCCGACCGGCTGCTGGAGCGGCTGTGTGATGTGCACCTGATCGTGCGCGGGAGCGAGGGCTATCCCGGGCGCCTTTTGCGCACGGCCAGGCCGCCGCACCTGCTCTTTTGCATGGGGCGTGCGATGCTGGATGACGATGCGGCGTTGGCCGTCGTCGGTACGCGCCAGCCCACGGCCTACGGGCTGCGCCACACGCATGCCATTGCGAAGGGGCTTGCGGAGGCAGGCGTGTGCGTCGTCTCCGGGCTGGCGCTGGGGATCGACGCGCAGGCGCACGAGGGCGCGCTCGCGTGCGGCGGGCGTACCATCGCCGTGCTGGGCAGCGCGCTGGATCAGATGTATCCCGCGCAGAACGCCGGGCTGATGGCGCGCATCGTGGAGCGCGGCGGCAGCGTCGTGTCGGAATACCCGCCGGGCGTGGGGCCAACGCGATACAGCTTCCTGGAGCGCAACCGGATCATCGCGGGGCTGTCCCAGGGCGTGCTGGTGACGGAGGGGGCCAGGCGCAGCGGCGCGCTCTCCACCGTGCATCACGCGCTGGACGAGGGGCGCGAGGTCTTCGCTTTGCCCGGCGACGTGGACCGGGTCACCGCGCAGCTGCCCAATCAGCTCATCGCCGAGGGTGCGCAGCCGGTCGCATGCGCCGCGGATGTGCTGGGCGCGCTCTCGCGCCTGCCCGCTTCGCTGCATGCAGAGCCGGACAAGCCGAAGCACCCCGCCGGGGGGCGGTTGCCGCAGCGGGACGCGGCGCCGGCTGCGCCCGTTCCCGCCGCGCAGGAGCCGCCTGCCCCCTCGAAGGAGGAGGCGAAAATCCTCGGCCTGCTTGCGCACGAGGACATGGATTTTGACCGGCTGTGCGAGCAAACGGGCATGGACAGCGACGAGCTGGGCGCGCTGCTGGTGATGCTGGAGCTGGACGGGCGAATCGAGGCCCTGCCGGGGGAGCGCTACCGGCACGCATAAATTCCACCGGCTGCGCGGAGACTTTTCGGGCAAAAACTTGCGCCCCGGCCTTGACAGAATCAAAAAGGGCTGGTATCCTTTTTTGCGTTGTCACTGTTTCGCGGCGCAGCCGCTGATCTGGAGGAATCGATTTGAGCAGTCAGAAGCCGGCGCACAAGCTGGTCATCGTGGAGTCGCCTGCCAAGGCGCGCACTATATCCAAATTTCTGGGCAGGACGTACAAGGTGGAGGCCTCCAACGGCCATGTGCGCGACCTGCCGAAGTCCCAGCTGGGCGTCGATGTGGAGCACGGCTTTGAGCCGAAATACATCACCATCCGCGGCCGCGGCGAGGTGCTCGAGCGCATCCGCAAGGAGGCCAGAAGCGCCAAGTCCGTCATCCTGGCGACCGACCCGGATCGCGAGGGCGAGGCCATTTCCTGGCATCTGGCGACGATCCTGGGCATCGACCCCGCGAGCGCATGCCGCGTAGAATTCAACGAGATCACCGAGAAGACGGTCAAGAGCGCGATCAAGCAGCCGCGCACCATCAACATGGAGCTGGTCGACGCGCAGCAGGCGCGCCGCGTGCTCGACCGTCTGGTCGGCTACAAGATCAGCCCGCTTCTGTGGGTGAAAATCAAGAAGGGGCTGTCCGCGGGCCGCGTGCAGTCCGTGGCCACGCGCATGATCGTCGACCGCGAGCAGGAGATTGAGACGTTCGTGCCCGAGGAGTACTGGCATGTGCAGGCGCAGCTGCGCGCAGGCCAGGCGCAGCTGTCCGCCCGGCTCGTCAGCCTGGACGGCGAGCGCGCCGCCCTTTCCAGCGCCGCGCACGCCGAGGAGGCGAAGGCACGCATCGCGCGCGGCGGGTTTGTCATCCGCAGCGTCAAGCGCGGCGAGCGCCGCAAGCACCCGGCTCCGCCGTTCACCACGTCCAATCTCCAGCAGGAGGCCAGCCGCAAGCTGGGCTTCACCACGGCTAAGACCATGCAGATCGCCCAGCAGCTCTACGAGGGTGTGGACATCGAGGGGCGCGGTACGCTGGGCCTGATTTCCTATATCCGTACAGACAGCGTGCGCCTGTCCGACGAGGCTGTCAGCGGCGTGCGCGAGGTGATCGGCGAGCGCTACGGCGCGGACTATGTGCCGGAGAAGCCCAACGTCTACAAGGGGCGCAAGAGCGCACAGGACGCGCACGAGGCCATTCGCCCTGCCAATATTGAGCTGAGGCCGGAGGACATCAAGGCCTCGCTTTCGCGCGACCAGTATAACCTGTACCGGCTGGTCTACCTGCGCTTCGTCGCCTGCCAGATGGCGGACGCCGTGTATGAGACGCAGCAGATCGAGATCGCGTCTCAAAGCGGCGTGGTGCTGCGTTCGAGCGCCGAGCGCATGATGTTCCCGGGCTTCACGGCGATTTACGAGGAGGGCCGTGACGACGCCGGCCAGGAGGACGACGTTCTGCAGGCGCTATGCGACGTGACCGAGGGCGTCGCCGCCGCTGTGGAGAGCACCGAGGCCGTGCAGCACTTCACGCAGGCGCCGCCGCGCTACACCGAGGCGTCGCTTGTGCGCGCTCTGGAGGAGAAGGGCATTGGCCGCCCGTCGACCTACGCCCCGACGATCTCCACCATCCTGGCGCGCGGCTACGCCATGCGCGAAAAGAAGCAGCTCTTCCCGACGGAGCTGGGCGTGATGATCACCGACATGATGAAGGAGCACTTCGCCGACATCGTGGATATCGCGTTCACCGCCGGCATGGAGGAGAAGCTCGACGAGGTGGAGGAGGGCAAGCGCCCCTGGAAGCAGGTCATCAGCGATTTCTACGGCCAGTTCGAGAAGACGCTCGAGCGCGCCGAGGCGGAGATCGAGAAGGTCGAGATCAAGGACGAGGTCTCCGATATCGTGTGCGACAAGTGCGGCGCGATGATGGTCTACAAGCTGGGTCGTTTTGGCCGGTTCCTGGCCTGCCCCAACTTCCCGGAATGCCGCAACACCAAGACGATCCAGGTCGAAATCGACGCGCCCTGCCCGGCGTGCGGCGCGAAGCTGCTGGAGAAGACCTCGCGCAAGGGCCGCAAGTTCTACGGCTGCGAGCGCTATCCGGATTGCGACTTCGTCTCCTGGGAGATGCCCGTGCGGGAGAGGTGCCCCAAGTGCGGCGGCTACATGGTGCTCAAGCGCGGCAGGAAGGGCGAGAGCTACTACCTCTGCGCCAACGAGGCGTGCCGCGAGAAGCTCCCCGCGCCGCAAAGCGAGGAAGAATGATGCAAAGAGCAACGGTCA
>JBJEYK010000290.1:0-3494 GCA_051886775.1 Candidatus Ventricola sp.
AGCGGGAAGGAATCGCCCATCTCATACGGCACGACGCCCAGCAGATAATCCTCGATGTCGATGTGCAGCACCGGGCGGATCGCGCCGTCCGCGGCGGTGAGCACCAGGTCGCCCTCATACAGCCCGCTGCCTCCCCCAAGCAGCAGTGCGGAGGAACGTTCATCCTCGCAGCGCACCAGCGTCATCGAGGAGCCCATGGCGCACGAAAGCGTATTCGTGTGCAGCACGAGCTGATCCCCGCGCAGCGCGACGACGATCGACGCGCCGTCGCGGAAGGTCATCGAGCCGTCCTTGAGCATGTAGGTGCCCTGGACGTCAATCTGCAAGGTATCCTCCACCTTCAGGCGCTTAAGCAGCACGCGGATGGTGGAATTCACCTGCGCATCGGCCTGTTCGCCCGGCATGGCCAGGGCAATCGTCGCGGCCAGCAGCAAAAACGCCAGCAGGCGAAGCGGTCGCTTGGTCATATGCTCCCTCCTGTTTCAACCATTCATGTGCGTTTATTATAGCAAAAACCACTGCACAGTTCAACCGAAGGGAAACATTACGCAAAACACCTGCGCTTTGGAAGCGCAGGTGAAAAGAAATCAGGATTGCTTGGTCTTCCCGACAAAGTAGCGAAACAGCCTTGCGGCGAATGCGCTGCCAGGGGCCAGGTATTCCGGATGGAACTGCACGCCCAGCACCGCGTCGTTGCCGGCCATGCGCACGGCCTCGATGATGCCGTCCATGGTGATGCCCTCGATGACGAGCCGATTCCCGGCATCCTTGATCGACTGGTGATGGATGCTGTTGGTCGGCATGAGGCGCGTGCCGGTGATCTGCTCGAACAGACCGCCCTCCTTGAAGCGAACCACGTGATGCGGCACATCGTAGGGCGGCTCTTGGCGGTGCGCCGATTTGGGCAGACCGAGCTGGCTTTCGATGTCCTGAAACAGCGTGCCGCCCAGCGCTACCGCCAGCACCTGAATCCCCCGGCAGATGCCCAGCACCGGCATGCCGCGCTGAATCGCTTTGCGGGTGAGCAGAAGCTCGAACGCATCCCTGCCCTCGTCGATCTCGCCGCAGCCGGGCAGCACCTCTTCGCCGAAGTACGACGGATGGATGTCCACGCCGCCGGCCAGCACCACGCCGTCCAGTGCGTCGAGCATATCGTCGACAACGGACGGGTCTGCCGTCTTGGGGAGCAGTACCGGCATGCCGCCCGCCTCCAGAATGGCGTCGAAATAGGTGTGCTTCAGTGAATAGCTGTCATCCTTGGTGATATTGCCGGAAATCCCGATAACGGGCCGATTTCCCATGAGTTGATCCCTTCTTGTGATTGGTATTTGCAATACTATGCCATCTGAGCGAGCAGCTCCAGATAAATCTGCTGCTGCACGCGCTCGGGCGCGAGAGCATCTGTGCCAAGCCAGAACCGCTCTGCCTCCACCGCCTGGTAAAACAGCATGCCCAGGCCCTCAATGCAGGGAATGTGCAGCGTGCAGGCTGCGTCCAGCAGCTCGGTCGTGCGCGGGTTGTACACCGCGTCGAACACCGCACGGCACCGGGCGATGACCTCGATGCCGACCGGTCGCGCACAGGTGTTTGGATACATACCCACCGGCGTGCAGTTAACCAGCAGATCATATGCGCCGGGGATGTCGCTCAGCGGGCGAACGCTCAGGCGCGCCATGCCGTCGGGCTGCGTATCGGCCAGGGCATGCGCCAGGTGCATTCCCTTCTCTGGGCTGCGCACGGCAAAGGTCACGCGGCAGTCTCGCATCAGGAATTCATATCCCGCCACGCGCGCCGCGCCGCCGCCGCCCAGGATCAGCACGTCAATCCCCCGGGTGGGCACGCCGCCCTCCTCGATGGCGCGCAGCATGCCCAGCCCGTCGGTGATGTGGCCGATCAGCCGTCCGCCGCGGTTTTCCACGGTGTTGACCGCGCCGCAGGCCAGTACGGCTGCATCCGCCTCGTCCAGGAACGGAAGGATCCGCTCCTTGTACGGGATGGTCACGTTGAAGCCGCAGTAGCAGCTTCGCAGCACATCCACGGCGGACGACAGCTGCGCCCTTGGCACGGTCATCGGCAGATAGATGGCATTCACTCCTGCCGCGGCAAACAGAGAATTGTGAATCTGCGGCGACCAGGTGTGCCCAAGCGATTCGCCGAGGACGGCGAATCGCTGTGTGGCCGCGCTGATCCGGCAATCAAGCATCTGTACGCCCTCCTTTGGCAAATTACAGGCGCAGAATCGCGCCGCAATTGCGCTCGCAGGTATCCAGAATCCTCTGCATGAGCGGGTTCACGTCGTCGTCGGTCAGCGTGCGCTCTGCGTTGCGGAAGGCCAGCGAGAACGCGACGGACTTCTTGCCCTCGCTCAGCTGCGCGCCGCGGTAGATGTCGAACATCTGCGCGCTCTCCAGCAGCGCGCCGCCCGCCTTGCGGATGCAGGCAAGGACGCTGCCGACCGTGGTGGCCTCGTCCATCACCAGCGCGATGTCGCGCGTGACAGCCGGGAACTTCGGCAGGCTGCGCACATGTCCCATCTTGCAGCGCAGCTCGCCCAGCAGCTCCAGATCGACCTCGGCGATCACCGTGCGGCGCGTCACCTCGAAGGCAGCCATCACCGTGGGATGCACCTCCGCTACGCTCGCCAGGCAGCGCTCACCGGCCATCAGCCTTGCGGCGCGGCCCGGATGATGATACGGCTGTGCGCCGGGCACGATCTCGCAGGAGACGCCGAACTGTGCCAGCGTGTCCAGCACAATATCGCGCACGCGATAGAAGTCGACCTCCGGGCCATACGCGCCGATACAGAGCATGGGCTGCTCATGCGGCAGCTCGCCCTCCTTGCGCTCCGCCGCGCAGAAGACCGGTGAAATCTCGTAGAGCATCGCCGTCTCGTTGTTGCGGCTTTGGTTCAGGGCGATCGTGCCCAGCATGGACGGCACCAGTGTCGAGCGCATGACGCTCGTATCCTCGCCCAGCGGGTTGCGCACCTTGAGCGGGCTCAGGCGCGGATCGCCTGCGGCGAGGTTCAGCTTGTCGATCAGGCGCGGGCTGATGAACGAGAAATTGCGGATCTCGTACAGGCCCATGCCGGTCAGGATGCGCTTGATTTTGTCGGAGAGCAGCATGTGCGGGTTGCGCGTGCCCGGGGATGTCGCGCCGCGCAGCATGGTGGAGCCGATGTGCTCATAGCCGTGGATGCGGAGCACCTCCTCGGAGAGATCCTCCTCCATCTCGATGTCCTCGCGGTAGGCCGGCGGGATGACCGTGAGCCGGTCGCCCTCCAGCGCGGCCTGCATGTGCAGGCTGCTGAGGATGCGCACCATCTCCTCGCCCGGAATCTCCATGCCGATGCGCCTGTTGATCCGCGCGACGGAGGCGGTCACCTCGCGCTGCGGCTTTGGATTGGGATAGCAGTCGTACACGTCGTCGATGACCTCGCCGCAGCCGAGCAGGTTGACCAGCTGGCAGGCGCGATCCGCCGCCTCGCGGCAGGT
>JBJEYK010000291.1:0-3493 GCA_051886775.1 Candidatus Ventricola sp.
TCGATCTTGCGGACGGTCTTCTGCAGGTCGATGATGTAGATGCCGTTGCGCTCGGTGAAGATGTACGGCGCCATTTTGGGGTTCCAGCGGCGGGTCTGGTGGCCAAAGTGCACACCGGCCTCGAGCAGCTGCTTCATAGAGATAACTGCCATGGGATATTCCTCCTTTTGATTAAACCCTCCCTGCGCCCTTCTGCGTGCGGACCGGACAGCCCGGCAGGCGCACGAAACAGACGCAGGTGCGTTTTCCGTACGATTTTATCACGCCCGCGCGGAAAAAGCAAGAGCGAAAGCGGATTTTCCCGTGTTTTTCTCCCTCTTTTCTCCGCTTTTCGACGGAAACGGGGCCGCCCGCTCAGGCAGCCCCGCACAAGGCATCCGTCAGACGATCTTGACCTTGCCCTTCGTCAGCTTGAACACCACCAGCAGCGACACCACGGTGGACACCGACAGGATCGTTGCCAGCGCGGCGGCGGTGCCGTCGCTCATGCGCACAACCTCCTGGTAGATCGCCACGGCGATGGTCGAGGTCTTGCCGGAATAGAGCATGATCGAGCTGGACAGCTCGTTGATGCAGGTGATCCAGCTGAGCACCGCGCCGGACATGACGCCCGGCAGCATCATGCGCGCCGTCATCGTGAAGAACGTCTTCATCGGCGACACGCCCAGGTTGATCGACGCCTCCTCCACCGAGGGATCCATCTGATAGAGGAAGGCGCTGCCCGAGCGCACCGTGTAGGGCAGCTTGCGCACGATGTAGGAGATGATCATGATCGCCGCCGTGCCCACCAGGATGATCGGCTTGCGGTTGAACGCAACGATCAGGCCGATGCCCAGCACGGAGCCGGGGATGACGTATGGGAACATGATCAGCGTATCGATCACGCTGGCCGCCTTGCCCTTCTTGCGCACCAGCACATACGAGACCAGTATGCCCACGATCACGATGAACACAATCGCTACCAGCGAGAAGGCGTAGGTATTGAAGATGTTCGAGCCGAGGCGGCTCATGATCGCGCGGTAGTTGTTGAGGTTGATGCCCTTCACCACGCCCGAGAAGCTTCGCTCCACGAACGACTGGCAGATCACCACGATCTGCGGCAGCAGCGCAAAGGCGAGCACCACGAAGACCGGCAGCGACACCAGGAAGCGCTTCACACCATGCAGCTTGGTCTCCTGCGGCGGGCGCAGCGTGCTCATGGTGTAGTTCTTCTTGTCGACCACAAGCTTCTGCACCGCCAGGAGCACCATCGAGCAGGCCACGATGACCACCGACAGCGCCGAGGCCATGTACGGGTCGGTTGCGCTCTCGGACATGTACTCGTTGTACACCAGCACGGGCAGCACGGTGTAGCCCTCGCCCAGCAGCATCGGCGTGCCGAAATCGGCCAGGCAGGTCATGAACACCATGATGCAGCCGGCCAGGATCGACGGCAGCACCACCGGCAGCGTGATCGTCCAGATCCGGCGCAGCTTGTTCATGCCCAGGTTCTCCGCCGCCTCCTCCAGCGAGCTGTCGATGCTGTTCATCGCGCCGGAGGTGTACAGATAGACGTACGGGAACAGGTGCAGCGTAAAGACGAAGATGATGCCGTTGCGCCCGTATATGGTGGGCGCCGTCAGCCCGATGGCGGCAAACGCCCGCGCGATCAGGCCGTTGCGGCCCAGCAGCAAAATCCAGGAATACGCGCCGATGAACGGCGGGCTCATCAGCGACAGGATGATCAGCACGTGCAGGAAGGTCTTGCCCGGCACGTTGTAGCGCGTCATCACATAGGCGATGAACACGCCGATGGCGCAGGCAAACAGCGTCGTCAGCGAGCAGATCACCAGCGAGCGCAGCAGCGTGCGATAGTAGTACTTCTTGGTGAAGAAGCGCTGGAAGTTGTAGAGTGTGATGCCCTCCACCTTGCTGGAGAACACGCTCTTAGTCAGGATGGTGTAGAACGGATAGACGATGAACAGGCACAGCGCGACCAGCACGATCGCCTTGACGAAGAACCAGAAATCCAGCTTCATCCGCCTGCGTGGGGCACTCGTCACTTGGAGAGCACCTCCTCCTTGTCATCGTAGAGGCTGATGCGCGTCGCGTCGAAGCTGATGTGCACCTTCTCGCCCACCTCGTGCACCAGCGTCGTGTCCTTGGTGTACTCGTTGATGATCAGCATCTGGCCGTCGTCCAGCTCCACCTCGTACTCGATGAAATCGCCCAGGAACGTGGAGAACAGCACGGTGCCAGGCATGCCCTTGTCCGCGAAGAACAGCTGCTCCGGGCGCGCGGACAGCGTGGCCTCGCCGGTGTAGGCCCGGCGCACGGGCACGGCGATATCCAGCTCGCCCTTGATGGAGACCATCGCCTGGTCGCCCTTACAGGCGCTCACCTCGCAGCGCAGGAAATTGCTCACGCCAATGAAGCCCGCGACAAACGGATTCTGCGGCTTGGCATAGATCTCGCGCGGGGTGCCAATCTGCATGACGCGCCCCTGATTCATGACGGCGATGCGGTCGGAGATGGCCAGCGCCTCCTCCTGATCGTGCGTGACGTAGATCGTGGTGATGCCAAGGCGGCGCTGGAGCTTCTTGATGATGGAGCGCATCTGCACGCGCAGCTTGGCGTCCAGGTTGGACAGCGGCTCGTCCATCAGCAGAACGCTCGGCTCCACCACGAACGCGCGCGCCAGCGCGACGCGCTGCTGCTGGCCGCCGGACAGCTCGCTGGGCTTGCGCGTGGCCAGCGGCAGGATCTGCACCAGATCCAGCGCCTCCTTCACGCGGCGGTCGATCTCCCCTTTGGGCACCTTGCGCGCCTTGAGGCCGTAGGCGACGTTTTCCTCCACCGTCAGGTGCGGGAAGATCGCGTAGTTCTGGAAGACCATGCCGATGTCGCGCTTATGCGCCGGCACGTCGTTGATCCGGTTCTCGCCAAAGTAGAAATCGCCGCCCTCGATGGAGTTGAATCCGGCGATCATGCGCAGCAGCGTCGTCTTGCCGCAGCCGGAGGGGCCCAGCAGGGTGAAAAACTCGCCCTTTTCGATGTTCAGAGACACATCGTTCAGCGCGGTGAAATCGCCGTAACGCTTGACGGCATGGTTGATGATGACTTCGTTGCTCATGGTGGTCGTTCCTCATTTCCTCAAATTGGGCGTCCTGCCCTCCCGTCGCGCGCCGCTGCCGGCCATGCGCGGGCGATCGTGTCTCTGTACCTGCTTCCGGGCGTCGGCTGCCCATACAGCGAAAGAAGGGGGACACGCATGTCCCCCTCAGGTATTACGAGCATTACTCCTCGGCTTCGATGGTCAGATCGTTCCACTTCTCGACGATCTCCGCCTTGTTCTTCGCGGCATAGGCGAAATCGTAGTTGCCCAGATCGAGGGTATCCAGGCCAACCAGGCCAACCGGCGTCAGGTCGGCACGAACCGGGCGGCGGGCCCAGTCGGCATTCTGCGCGGTCTGGCACTCCAGGCCGGTCACGAAGTCGATGAACAGCTTCGCGT
>JBJEYK010000292.1:0-3475 GCA_051886775.1 Candidatus Ventricola sp.
CACCTTGCCAAGCGCGTAGGTGAGCAGCTCCGCCTCCAGCGTCATGACATCCTGATAGGACTCGATGAAGCTGAACTCCAGATCAAACCCGGAGAACTCGGTGGTGTGCTTGCTGGTGAAGCTCTTCTCCGCACGGAAGACCGGCCCTACCTCGAAGATGCGCTCCAGCCCGGCGGCCATCGCCATCTGCTTGTAGAACTGCGGGCTCTGCGCCAGGTAGGCCTTACGGTCGAAATACTGCACCTCGAACACGTCCGCACCGGACTCCGACGCCGCGCCGATCAGCTTGGGCGTGTGAATCTCCAGGAAGCCGCGCTCACGCAGGAAGTCGCGCATCGCGCCGACGAGCACGGTCTGCACCTTGAAGAGCAGCTGATTCTTCTCGGTGCGCAGGTCGATCCAGCGGTAGTCGATGCGCTGGTCGATGCTGGAGCGCTCATGACCCTTGCGGGCCTCGCGGTCGATGGGCAGCGGCGCTGCCAGCGATTCGATGATGATCTGGCGGGGATAGATCTCCACACCGCCGAGCTTGACATACTCGCTCTCGACCGCCTTGCCGATTACGGTGATCACCGAATCCGGGGTGATCGCGTTGACCGCGGCATCCAGCGCCGGATCCTCGTTCTTCTCCACGGTGATCTGCACCTTGCCGGAGATATCCTTGAGCACGATGAACGCCATCTTGCTCTTGTTGCGGATGGTATCCACAAAGCCGCAGACCTTAATCTCCTCTGCGCCGCGGACATTCGCCGCATACGTTCTTTCCATCGTCGTTTCCTCCCATGCGGGCGGACATCATCCGCCGTTATTCCATGAACACAGCCTTTATTATACCTGCATTTTCCGGCAAATCAAGCCCCAAATCCCCCGGCGCCGGTTTTTTCTTCATTTTCAGCGGATTGAGTGGGGATGCCGGTGGTTGACATTCTCTGCCCGGCATAGTATAATAGTATCCGTTCCTGTGGCGTGTACCCGTAGCTCAGTTGGATAGAGCGTCAGACTCCGACTCTGAAGGCCGCAGGTTCGAATCCTGTCGGGTACACCAGTACAGCCGTCAGCCTGTTTGTCAGGCCGACGGCTGTTTTGTTCCGTTCTCCCTCACATGGGAATCGCGATGCGCAGCACGAACACGCCGCCCGCCGCGTCAAAGATGCACACGCCCTTGTGCCGCTGCACAATCGCCTGAATGCTGCGGCATCCGTAGCGGCGTTCCGTGCCCTTGGCCAGCGGAATCCCGTCCTGCATGGCGATTTCACCCGCATACGGATTCTTGATTTCGATCAGCAGATGATTCTGTTTGATTCCGCCGAAGAACTCGATGCTTCGCTCCGCCTGCTCAGGCAGCGCCGCAGCGGCGTTCAGCGCGTTTTCCAGGCCGTTGGACAGCATCGTGCACAGCTCGGTATCGGGCAGCCCCAGCTCCCCCGGCAGCGACACGGTGATGCGCATCGGCACGCTCCGGCGCTTCGCCCTGTCCCGAAAGGCCGACAGCAGCAGGTTCACCGTCTCATGATCGCAGTAGCGGATGGGCACGAGCGCGTCGATTTCGCCCTCCGCCCTGCGGATATACGCGGCAGCCTGCTCCGGCTTGCCTGCGGCAAGCAGGCCATCGAGCATCATCAGGTGGTGGCGAAAGTCGTGCCGGTAGATGGCTGTCTTTTCCTCGCTGGCGCGGAGAACCCCAATCTCCTGCTGCGCATAGGACAGCTCGCTCTCCAGCGCCGCAGTCTGGCGCTCAGCCTGCCTGCTTCTGTCCGTCTCGCGCTTGAACGCGGTGACAAAGAGCACGAAGAACAGCACCACGCCTGTGGGCATCAGCTCGTTGACGAGCAGCACGTCGGTATAACGGTTTCTCGTGTAGAGCGAGAAGTATTCATACAGATAGTACGCAGCAGGCATCGCGCCAAAGAGCATCGGCATCTGCCCGGAGCTGATGAGCACGCCGTGGACAGCATCCATGCAGAATCGATCCAGCAGCACAAGCAGCAGCTGGCTGGCGGCCAGGTGAATGAACAGCTGCGCAGGCTCGGCCAGCGGCAGCGCCCCGATCGCCAGACCAAGCCAGCGCGGCAGCTGGCACATGGCATAGGAGATGACGACCGATACCGCAGCGACATCCCACTTCACCCTTCGGTTCCAGATCAGCGCCAGCACGATGGGCAGATGCACGATCACGGGATATTGCAGCCACACACTGTCCATTCCCCCCAGGTGCAGATACAGCCCCTGCAGCAGCAGGAGCAGCGGGCAGATGACCGCAAAGAAGCGCCACTCCCGGGCCGTGAATCGCCCGCAGGCGATCCGCATGCTGACATAGACGCCATAGAAGAGCACATAGACGTAGTACAGGATATCGTGCATCCTCACACCTCCCTGTCGCCAAACAGATGCGCCATATACGCCCTGCGAACCTGCGGATACAGCAGCCGCGAGACCGGCAGATTTCTCCCCGAGAACAGAATGCACCCCTCCGGCGAAAGCTCTGAAATCTGATTCAGGTTGACAATGTACGACCGGTGGATCTTGACAAATTCCCGCCGGGCAAGCAGATCCGCCTCGAAGCGCGCAATCGTCCCGGGAATCTGGCGAACCTGCCCGTCCGTCAGATAGAAGAACAGCTTCTTCTGGTTGACCTCCAGATACGAAAGCCGCGCGAAAGGCACCCGGAGAAGGCTGCGTCCGTTCTGGATGCCGATACACTCCTCGGCGTCCTCTTCCTGCGCCCACAGGCGATCCAGCAGCTCAGAAAGCACCTGCGGCTGCACGGGCTTGAGGAGATAGTCGTAGGCGCGCACCCGGTAGCTCTGGTAGGCGTATTCCGAAAACGAGGTCAGAAAGACCAGCCTGGCGTCCAGGTCAAAGCTGCGGATCTCCTGGGCCGCCGTGATCCCATCCATGCCGGGCATCATGACATCCAGAAAATAGTGCGTGAAGCGCTCCTCGCGGGCCGTGCGGAGAAGCTCCTCCGCGTTGTCGAACAGCCGGTACCGCAGCGGCATCCGACAGGCGCATGTATCCAGAATGTCCGCCACCTGCCGGAGCACCCGCACATCGTCGTCACATACTGCAATGACCAAGCCGGCATCCTCCTTCCGCGCTCTCCGTTGCCCCATTGTACCATATCCGCGTCCTCTGTTTGCTTGGTGTATCCATACATTTCAGGCCAAAATCACGACATTTGGCGAAAAGCAGAACGCACCCCGCCCAATCGACGCTATAATGCAGCTATGTCCTCCGCAATCGGAGCGGCAAATACAAGCATCGAAAGAGGTTGTTGTCATGAAAAAGCTTCTCGCTCTGGTTCTGTGCCTGATGATGGCGTGCATGCTGTCCGCCGCCGTCGCCGAATCCGCCGCCATGGAAGATCTGTTCGATGGCGCCTGGGTGCAGTTTGAAGATGGGTTTGAGCTGTACCTGCCTGCCGACTGGGCGGTGTTCGAGACCACCGAGGAAATGAACGCTCAGGGCATCTTCT
>JBJEYK010000293.1:0-3468 GCA_051886775.1 Candidatus Ventricola sp.
TCACCCGGAATATCTGGATCGGGAAGATCGGCGTCTCGCCGCGGCCCAGGCCGCTTTCCGTCACCAGCAGCAGGTTGCGCATCACCATGCGCCCCTCGGGCGAGGTGTCCATACCGTAGTTGATCGAGGAGAACGGCGTCTGCGCGCCGGCGCGGGAGTGCATGGTGTTCAGGTTGTGGATGAACGCCTCCATCGCCTGATAGGTGCGCCGCTCCGTCTCGCGATAGCCGCGGTTGATCGCGTAGCGCATGATGCGCGCCGTCGTCGCCTCGTCGGTCATCTGCATGAGGCGCGCGCGGATTTCGTCCTCGAAGGGCTGATTCGGGCGCAGCGTGGGCACCAGGCCCGTCTCCGCCTTGATCTGGCGCAGCAGCGCCTTGGCCTCGTCGTCGCCCGCCTGATGCTCCAGCACCAGATCCAGCCCCGCGCCCAGCGCGCGGCGGTATTCCTTGATATACGTCTTGGCCACGCCGGGGGCCATGTCGTAGTCGAAGCTGGCGATGGCCTGACCGCCGTGCTGGTCGTTCTGGTTGGACTGGATGGCGATGCACGCCAGCGAGGCGTAGCTGCCGATGTCCTGCGGCTCGCGCACCACGCCGTGGCCGGTGGAGAAGCCGCCGTCAAACAGATGCGTCAGGTCGATCTGCGTGCAGGTGGTCGTCAGCGTCAGGAAATCGAGATCGTGGATGTGGATGTCGCCCTCGCGATGCGCCCTTGCATGCTCGGGGTTGAGCACATACATGTCGTAGAACTGCTTCGCGCTCTCGCTGCCGTACTTGAGCATCGTGCCCATCGCGGTATCGCCGTCGATGTTCGCGTTCTCGCGCTTGACGTCGGAGTCCGCCGCGTCCTTGAAGGTGATGTCCGACAGGATGTGCATCAGGCGGGTCTTCGCCTCGCGCTCGCGGCTGCGCTCCGCGCGGTAGAGGATGTAGGCCTTGGCCGTTTTGGCATAGCCCTCCTCGATGAGCACGCGCTCGACCATGTCCTGCACGCCCTCGACGGTCGGCAGGTCGATCGATTCATCCCCGTTGATTTCGCGCGTCACGCGCCGGGCCAGACGGCGCGCCTCGTCCTCGCCCTTGACGCTGTCGGTCGCCTCAAAGGCGCGCAGGATTGCGCCTGCGATCTTCCCCTCGTCGTATTCCACTGTGCGCCCGTCGCGCTTTTTGATCCACTGTGGCATACCCTATCCCCCATCTATTTTCTGTGCACGAATGCAGCTTACAGCAACACGAATCGTGCGGCACTACATGTTGTGCCGCATCCGTGCTTCATCATACAACATGTGGAAACGGCTGTCAAGCGGACACCGTGCGCCATTTGCCGACACGGCCAGGCAAAAAGCAAGGCGGCACAAGCCGTGCCGCCCGCTTCGGGATTCAAAAAATATTTGTCTGCGGCGTCTGCGCCGCCGGCTGTTCCCCGCGGTACAGCGCGATCATCTGCCCCAGCACATACGCGGCGCACTCGTCGTTGCCGCTGAAGTCCAGGATGCAGAGCATGCTGCCCGCGGCGTCGTTGCCCAGCGCCGCCAGGCCGCCCAGGCTGTCCGCCGGGATGGCGTATAGCCCCTCCCTGCCGTCGCTGGCGCGCAGGCGCCCCGCCGTCAGGTCGATACCCTGCGTGTCGATCAGCCCGCTCTCCACAAAGGGCGTCAGCTCCAGGAAGGCGTATTCCGCGCCGTCCGCCGCGAGCTTTGCCACCTCGCTGGCCGGCATCAGGCAGACATCGCCCTGCTGCGCCGCGACATAGGTGGAAAACTGCATCGCCGCGTACATGTCGCCGCTGGCCAGGTTGATGCACTGCACGATCAGCTGCTCCTGCTCCGGATACGCCTGCGAAAGCGCGGCCCACAGCGTCTCCTGCAGCGCCTGGGAATCGGCATAGCCGTTGAGGATGTAGACCTCGACCTTCTTATCCTCGGGCACGCGGTACGCCGTCATCGCAAAGAGCATGTCCACGCCCATCACGCACGCCACGGCGAGCACCAGATACTTCCACCAGCTGTAGGTGAAGTGATTCTTCAGCCATTTCTTCGTGATTTGTGCCATGGCGCAGCCTCCCTTGCGTTGCTGCCTATCATGATAGCACGCGGGAGCGCATAGTTCAATCCCAATTTTGCGTCGGTCTGTCGCGCGTCACAGCAGCTCGACGCTGACCTTGACGACGACCTTGCGGCAGGGAACCGGCTCGCCCTCCAGGTACACGCCGGGGCGATGCGCGTCGTTCGGGAAAAAGACCGCATAGCAGCCCTGCGTCGCATGGACAAAGCTCTCGTTTGCCACGCCGTCGTAGAAGTACAGGTCGCGCTCCTCAATGGGCTCCACGCAGCTGCCCACGCCGTTGGACGGCGCAATGCCGAAGTACTCCTCGCCCTCGATCCAGAACTGCACGTCCAGATACTTCTTGTGCAGCTCCGGCTTCCCCTCGGCAACGGGCTTGGAGATGTTGTGGAACACCTGCGCGTACATGCGCTTGCCGTCGATCTCGTAGACGCCGTCCTCGAGCGCGGCAAAGTCGGTCGTGGTCAGATAGGCAATCGCCTTCTGGATTGCGGAAGGATAGTTGCGGACATCGTCGTTGGCATGAATGCTGGAGAAAATCATGTGGATCGGCCTCCCCTTCGTCGTCTGGCTGTGTGATTTGCGGCTCCCGGCGCGCCGCCGAGCCGCAATCGATTGCAATCTCACCATACCACGTTTTTCTCCGGAATGCAAGGCCTTTTTTTCGCTTTTTCCGTCCATGTGACCCATCTGCGCGTCAGCGCGGCGCGAGGGGCAATGCGTCCCTGCCTGCGGGCGAGCAGACCCGCTGTTTCAGGGCAGCTGTCCCTCACCCCTTTACGCTGCCGGCTGTCAGCCCCTGAACAAAGAACCGCTGGCAGAAAATGAAGATCACAATCACCGGGATCAGCGTCAGCACGGACATGGCAAACACATACCCCCACTGTGTGAACTGATGCTGGCCAAAGAAGCCGGCGATGGCGATGGGCAGCGTGCGCATGCTGTTGTCGTTGATGACGGTGTTGGCCCAGGGGTATTCCTCCCAGGCAGTCAGGAAGTTGAAGATGCTGACCGAGGCAATCGCAGGCGAGGCCAGCGGCAGCGCGATCCTGGCATATGTCTCAAGCACATTGGCCCCGTCGATCCAGGCGGCGTCCATGATCTCGCCGGGGATGTTCTCCATAAAGCCCTTGATCATGAAGGTCGAGAAGGGAATCACCCAGGCCACATAGAACGGAATCAGCCCCCACAGCCGGTTGACCAGCCCAAGCCCCGTCGCCAGCTCAAACTGCGGCACGATCATCGTCGTGCCGGGGATGATCATGGTCACGATGATGAAGCCGAACAGCAGCTGTGTCCCCCTGGATTTGAACTTGCCCAGCACAAACGCCATGGCCGAGGATACCGCCGCCGCAAGAGCCACCGTGGAAAGCGACACCATCACCGAGTTCAAAAAGTTCAG
>JBJEYK010000294.1:0-3424 GCA_051886775.1 Candidatus Ventricola sp.
ATTACAAAAAGAAGACAAATATTAAAATTCTATCAAAAGTGCTTGGACACTCAAGCGTAGCCATTACGCAAGATATATATGTCCATTTGTACGGTGACGGGTTTGATGAGATGTATGCTGAACTTGTGAAAAATGAACAATAAACAAGCAAAAAAAGAAGTCAAACTTTGTCAGTTCAACTTCTTTCTCTGGCAGGGGCAGAAGGACTCGAACCCTCAACAAAGGTTTTGGAGACCCACGTGTTACCATTACACCATACCCCTAAGCACTCGCTTAGTATAGCATGAGACGACAGATTTGTCAACGAATTTTCCAAACTTTTTGTCCACCCTTGCGAGATGCGCGATCCGTGCGGAATCCTGTGATGTGGTATGCCGCAGGAGCGATTGCCCCGTATCCGCGTGCGCAGACGCCATGCGCCCCTGCCCGGTGCCATGGACAGGAGCGGATGGCAGGACGTTATGCTGCGTTTCGGCATGCTTTGTGGGCCAGGAGATGTCTGAACACGGTTCGCACCAGCGGCTGAATGAAGAATACCTGGGAGAACCAGGCGAAGGGAAAGTTGAAGCATACCAGCTTCAGCCAGTTGGAAAGGAGCGTCACAAGGCTGAAACCATTGGCGTACGGATAATACAGCCAGGCTGCGATGAAGCTCATGCCTGGACACATCAGCCCAACGGTCGCTGAGATGACGGCGGTTTCAAACAGCACCGGATGGGTGCTTTGCGGATCGAAGCAGGCGCTGGCGAGCTTGAACGAGCAGGGGCTGCCGACGGTCATCTCAAGCCCGTAGGCAAAACAGAATTCAACCAGGATGACCGCCCAGATGGGCAGCATGGCGCCAAACATCATGACGCCGCCCTGATGTCGGATGGCGCCAAGCACGCTGGCCGTTTGATTGAGTGCCATGAGCGTCTGCCCGTTGACGACATAGAGGCTGTAAAACACATAGGCATGGACGGTTACGATGACCGTCAGCAGAGCGAAGATCGCCCGTTGGAATCGGGTCTGCGGCATGGAATATCCTCCTTTTCTGCAAACAAAAAAGCGCTCGCCCGACACACAGCGTTCCCTGACCGATCTGAATGAGACATACTCGTTCCGTGATCAGATTTATGTACAGGAATGTACTACATGTGTCGTTTGCGAGCGCTATGAAGTTTTGCGAGGGCATTATCGCACACAGGAAAGCGATTTGTCAAGAGACTTTTGGCTTGCCGGATTCCCCAAAAGCGTGGGTTTTGCGGCGCCTGAAGCGAAGATCGGCTGGCGGGCGAGCGTACTGTCGGAGCTATGGAGGCACATGCGCCGTATTTTCCCTGTTGACAAATGCGCCGATCAGCGTATAATACGATACAGGAACAAATGTTCGCATAATGGGCGGTGAAAGCGTTGGACAGAGTGATCCTGCATTGTGATGCAAACAGCTACTATGCGTCGGTGGAGTGCCTGTATACGCCGGAGATTCGGGATAAGCCTGTGGCGGTCGGCGGGAGTGAGGAGGCGCGCCACGGCATCATCCTCACCAAGAACGCCCTGGCCAAGGCGCGCGGCGTGAAGACCGGCGAGGCGATCTGGCAGGCGCGGGAGAAGTGCCCGGACCTGGTGTGCGTGCCGCCGGATTATCCGCTGTACGTCCGCTTCAGCCAGAAGATGCGAAGGATTTACGAGCAGTATTCCAGCCGGGTGGAATCCTTCGGGCTGGACGAGGCCTGGATTGACCTCACAAGCGCAGGCTTCACCTTTGGGGACGGCGTGCGCGTCGCCGAGGAAATCCGCTGCCGCGTGCGGGAGGAGCTGGGCATCACGGTCTCTGTGGGCGTGGCGGACAACAAGATCCTGGCCAAGCTGGGCAGCGACATGAAAAAGCCCGACGCCGTCACCACCCTCCCGCCGGAGAGCTTTCGCGAGCGGATCGACGATTTGCCGGTGGGGGAGCTGCTCTTTGTGGGGCCGAGCACGCGCGCGCGCCTGGCCCGCCTGGGCATCACGACCATCGGCGCGCTGGCGCGCTGCGACGACGGCGTGCTGCGCGGCCTGCTGGGCAAAAACGGCCCGGTACTCAAGGCCTATGCCAACGGGCAGGATCGTTCGCCCGTGATGCCGATGGATGTGAGCAGCTGCGTCAAGTCCGTGGGCAACAGCACCACGCCGCCGCACGACCTGACCAGCGCGGACGACGCGCGCTGCATCTATTATCTGCTGGCGGAGTCGGTTGCGGCGCGGCTGCGCGAGGGCGGCTTCCGCGCGCGCTGCGTGTCGGTTTCCGCACGGACGACTGATCTGGTCACGCGGTCGCATCAGGTCACGCTGCCGAGGCCCACCAACCTGACCGACGAGATCGCCCGCGCGGCGCTTTCGCTCTTTGGCGAACGCTTTGCCCATGGCTTTCCCTATCGCAGCGTAGGGCTGAATTGCTCCATGCTCTCGCCGGACGACGAGCCTGTGCAGCTGGATTTCATGGGCGATGAGGAGCGGCGCATCCATGCCGAGCAGCTGGAACGCTCCATCGACGGCCTGCGCAGGCGCTACGGGCATCAGGTGGTTCAGCGCGGCATCGTGCTGCGCGACAGGAGCTATGCCCAAATCAACCCGGTGGAGGAGCATACGGTGCATCCCGTGTCCATGTACACCGGCTGAAGGGAGGGAATAAGCGATGTCTTCTCTGCGGAAAAATCCTGCGAAGATCTTTGTCAAGGTGCGCGCTGATCACCTGCTGGACGGCACGACGCGCCCGCTGCTCTTCCGCGCGGAGGATGGGCCGGCCTGCCGCATCGACCGCGTGCTGGACGTGCGGGAGGCGCCCTCGCTCAAGGCCGGCGGCCAGGGCGTGCGCTATACCTGCCAGGTGGAGGGCAGGCAGGTGTACCTCTTTTTTGACGAGCCCTACTGGTTCATCGAGGCGGATGATCGCAGCACATGCGCGCAGCCTCCCTCATACAGTGGTAAAGACCCATGCTGAAAGGAGGGAGACGGGAGGAAGATGCCTTCCTTCCGTCGCGCGTTGATGGAAAACCGAAACGGAATGCTGCCGGATCAGAGCGCCGCGCTGCCCACAGAGGGCGAGGCGGCAGACAATACGCCGTTGATTCCGCTGCCCAACCCGGGCGAGGGCGGCCCTGTCTTTCCGGGCGCCGATGAGGAGGGGCTGCCGTCCGTGCCGTCCACGCCGAGCACAGGTGCGCAGCCGTCCGCGCCGAGCACGGGCGCACAGCCGTCTATGCCGTCCACGCCGAGCACAGGTGCACAGCCGTCTATGCCGTCCACGCCGTCCACGGGTACACGACCGCCCGTGCCGAGCACGCCGTCCACGGGTGCACGACCGCCCGTGCCGAGCACGCCGTCTACGGGCGCGCAGACGCCCGTGCCGAGCACGCCGTCCATCGGCGGGCCGACGGTCATTCAGCCGCTGCCGGACAGTACG
>JBJEYK010000295.1:0-16518 GCA_051886775.1 Candidatus Ventricola sp.
AGGTAAGGAAGCTGGACATTCACCGAAACCATCGCATTTCTTAGTTAGCTAAAGCCTCCTATCCCCGCCGGCCTTCCTCAATCCTCCATATGCAATTCGCCGAAGCTGCCCAGCTCGCCGCTCTTCCAGTGCCTGCGGCACAGGCTGATATACTGCGAGTTGCCGCCCAGCAGAATCTGCTCGCCCTCGCGGACAATCCGCCCGTCCTGCACGCGTGCGTTGAACGTCGCCTTGCGGCCGCACCAGCAGATCGTCTTGATCTCCTCGATCGTGTCGGCCCAGCACAGCAGCTCCCGGCTGCCCTCGAACAGCTCTCCACGGAAATCGGTGCGCAGACCGTAGCAGATCACCGGAATATCGCGCTCGTCCACAATGTCTACGAGCGTAAGCACCTGCTCCCGGGTGAGGAAATGCGCTTCATCCACGATCACGCAGGCGATACCGGTCAAGTCGATCTCCGGCAGCTCCTCCACGAAGCGGCACTCGGCCTCAAGCCCGCAGCGGGAGCGCACAATCGTCGCGCCGTCGCGGTTCTCCAGCCTGGGCTTGAGCATGAGCACCTCGCAGCCGCGCTCCCTGTAATTGTACTGCACCATCACCGCGTTGGCCGTCTTGCTCGAGCCCATCGCGCCGTACCGAAAATACAGCTTCGCCATGTGTCGTCTCCCCCTGCGCCGCCTGTCGCGGCGTTTTTTTCGTATCCTGCTTATTATATCGGTTTCCGCGTCGGAATGCAAGGCGTTTCGCGCGCGAAAAAACGCCCGCCCGGGGATACCGGGCGGGCGAATGGGGTTTGGGGGTTACTGTGCCGTCATCGTGGTCAGGCTGGCGCAGTTGGCAAAGCCGCGCTCACCGATGATCTCCACGGAATTCGGCAGGACAGCGGTCGTCAGGCTGGTGCAACCGTCAAACGCGCCGTCGCCGATCTCCTTCACGTTGCCATTGATGATGACGCTGGTGATGGCGGTGTTGTCCTTGAAGGCGTTCTCACCGATCTTCGTCACGTTAAAGCCGTCCACGGTCGCGGGCAGCACCAGCGCGCCGGAGGCGTTCGTATGGCCGATGATGATCGCGCTGCCATCCTCTGCCTTGTCGTAGAGGGTGCCGTCGCTCGCCAGGCCGCGGAGGATCAGCTCAAACGTCTTCCCCAGCGCCTTACGTTCCTCCTGGAGTTCCAGGCCGAACGCCTCGAAGCTCATCTCCTCATCCGTGTCGTAGTCGGACTCGAGCTTCTCCAGCGTATCCCGCAGGCCCATCTTTTTCAGCTCGTCGTACGGCACAGCGGCGTAGCTCCTCAGGCTGGTGTAGCCCGTGCCCGCAAAGGCATTCTCGCCGATGGTCGTCACGCTGTCGGGGATGATCAGCTCGCCAGTCAGCTTCGCGTCACCCGAGACGAAATCGTTCGGGATCTTCGTCATGTCTTCCGGCAGAGTGATGCTCTCCAGGGCAGTGCACGACGCGAACACGCCATCCTTCATAGTTTGCACAGCGCCGTTAAAGACGACGCTCTCCAGGCTCGCGCACGAATCGAAGGCGCTCGTGCCAAGATACGTCATCCCAGCCGGGATCACCACGCCGGTGATGCCGGTTCCGTAGAACGCCTCATTGGCGATGCTCACCAGGCCGTCCGGCAGGGTCAGCGTGCCCGTCAGACCGCTAAAGCCCTTGAACACGTTCGCGCCGATGACCTTGATCGTGCTGGGCAGCGTCAGCGTGCCGGTCATGGTCACGCCGTCCGGCAGATCAAACGGATTCGTACCGTCGCCGATGTGCGTCACGGTCAGGCCGTCCACGGTCTCCGGGATCTTGGTCATTCTCTCAGCGCTCTTGCCGCTGTATCCGGTGATGGTTGCGGTCTTCCCGTCGTCGTTCGGTTCGTAGGTGAAGAGCGTGTTCGGCATGCTGACCGGCCCAGTCTCGTAGAGGCGGACATTCGGCTGATTCTCGATATCACTCGTGTACAGCACATCAAAGGAGTAGGAATACTTCTTGCCAGCCTCCGCAGTGGTATCAATATACGTTCCGTTCTCAGCGAGCTTCAGCATCGCACTGGGATCATCCGGGTTGATCTGCTCATATTTCGTCACAAGTGTGCTGTTCTGATCCAACTCCTTGCGGGAAATGACGAAGCGGAACATATCCGTCGTGCCCATCTTATCCCACTTGATCTCCACGCCTTCCTCGATCGGATTCAGCTCCACGTTCGTCACGTTCGGCTTGCGCGTCACGGTGATCTGGATGCTCGGCTTGCCGTAAATCGGTTCGCCCTTCTCCGGCTTGACGACCGCGCGCAGCGTGTAGACGTACGTGGCGTTCAGATCGTCATCTTTGCCCAACGTGTCGATGACAGTTGTGGCCTTCTTCTCCGACTCGAAGGTCGTCTCCTTGCCATTGCAGGTGCGGGTCACCTCGTAGTATTCCGCCTGCTCAACCTCGTCCCAGGTCAGGATCGTCTCGTTTTCCTCGTAACGGAAGCGGATACTCTGCACCGTGCCCAGCCCGACCGGCTTGACCTCCAGGTCGCCGCTCTGGCCGTCCTCACCGGAGGTGCGCACCACGCGCACCGAATAGAGGAAGGTCTTGCCCACTTCATCGACAACCGCGGTGTCGGTCCAGGTGGTCGTATCCACACCTTCGATCTCGATCACCTCGGGATCGGCGGTCGAGCCTTGCTCCGTGCGGAAGATCTTGTAGCCGGTCGCATCCGCCTTGTCGGACTTCGGCCACGTGATCACCGCGCCGCCCTCCTTCAGGCTGAACCGGGCGCTAACACCCTCCATGATCGAGCTGATGTCCGCCGTCACCGTGCTGGCTGCGCCGAGGTTCACATTCTCGCCGATCTTGATCGCCGCGCTGACGCGATAGAGATACGTCTCGCCGTCGCTGACCTGCGCATCCTCGAAGCTCGTCTTCGTCTCGTTCTCAGCACGCGTCACAAAGCTTTCGCCGCCGTCGCTGCTGCGCTCCACCACGTAGTACTGCGCATTGGGGACAGCGTCCCAGGTGAGGGTCACGGTCTTGTTCACGTGCCACTGCGTCAGGCCGGTCACCTTGCCCAGGCGGCTCAGCTGTACGGTCTTGACGTTGGAGGTGCGCTCAGCGCAGCACTCGCCATCCTCCTTTACCGCCACCACGTAGTAGGTGTAGGCGTTGTTCAGCTCAACGGTGGTGTCGTCAAAGCTGGTCTCCTGGGTATCCGTCAGCTGCTCTTCATTCTTCTGGCTGTCAACGCGATACACGTCATATCTGTCCGCGCCTTCGACCTTATTCCAGGTCAGCTTCACAGCGCCCGTCGCAGCGTCAAATGCAGCGCTTGTGATCATCGGCTTCGCCAGCGGCTTAATCGTCACCGTGCTCGGCGCGCCCTCGATCCAATTGTTGCCGGCCTCCCAGCGCGATACAATGCGGTAGGTGTATGTCCGGTTGGCGTCCTCCACCTCGTCGATGTAGTCTATGAAACCATCGTAAGCATAGACATCGCCGATCCAGACATAATCCTTCTCCGCCGGGTTTGCTCCCTCCGCGCGATAGACGGCATACTCCGTCGCGTTCGAGACGGGCTCCCAGCCCAGGCTCACGAATTCGTTGTAGAAATATGTGCTCACCTGTCCCACGGGATCAAGCTTCACTTCGGTAGAAACGACTACCGGGGCACTCAGCTCGTCCTCGCCGCTGCTGCGGTAGGAGGCCACCCAGTAGGTATACGTCTTGTTCGGCTGCGCAAGATCGTCCACAAATCGGGGATTCGCAATCCACTTGTTGCTGCTGAAGATTCTCGCTTCATCCTCATCCAGCGTCTCCTGCACCCCATCCATGCGGTAAATCTTGATGCCCTGGGCACCCGCAGAAGGCTCCGACCAGGTCAGCACAACGCCGCCGTCGTTCGGGTTGTACGTCTCCGCCTCCGCCTCCACCGGTCTGCCGAAGAACACAGCTCCGCTGGATGCCGCGCTGCTCTCCTCGCCGTCGAAGACTGCAACCACATCGAAGCGGTAGCTCTCATCCGGCGTGATGTTGGTGAACGTCGTGGAGGTCTGCCTGCCCACATCCGAGGTCGTGACAGACTGGTCACTCAGCTTCACCATCCGAATCGTGTAGCCGTCGGCGAAAGGCACCTCATTCCAGGTCACCCTGGCGGTGTTGCGATCACGCGTCACGCGCACGTTCTGCGGCGCGGCGTCGCTCGAGGCGTAGAGCTCGGCGCTCATCGCGCGGGACATCGTACCGACAAGCGTATTGCCTGCCTCGTCGAACGTGTAGGAGCGCACGGCATAGGTATGCATACCCGTGCTTTCCACCTTCACCGTGCAGCTGAACTCCGTCATCTCGATGGGATCAGTGATCTCCACGAAACGGGTGCCAACCATCTCATAGACGATGAAGCCCTTGCCCGGAGCCGGATGGTTCCAGGTCAGCGTCGCCTGGCCAACCCTGCCTTGCTCCACCGACAGCATGACCGGCGCGGCGTCCCATTGCGTGTTCGCCACAGTCACCTTGACCACAGCGGACGGGGTGCCCGTCGTCACGCCGTCATACGGCTTCACGCACAGCTCGTGCGTGCCATAATCAAGACCGGAAATCGTCAGCGTGTAGGTGTCCTCATCCACATCGAACGAGTAGCCACTTTCACTACCATAGGTTTTCGTCGTCTTGCCCAGCTTATCGGTGACGATGAAATCCCTTCTCACCTCGGAGCCGGCCTTCCAGATCAGCGTAATCGCATCGCCGGACGACTGAAGCGCGTTGGTGATGGTGGGCTTGGCCTTCCACAGCTCGGCCACGGTCAGCGCCCTGGCGACGGACGTCGTGCCCGGGTTGACTTCCCTTTCCACAGCAGGCTTCACGGTGTACTTGTGCGCGCCGGCGCTCTGGCCGAGCAGGATAACCTGGCACGCATGCTTTTTCTTATTATTGGCATCGCACTGGAAACCGCAGACATGCACCGGAATGAAGCTCGTATTCTCGATCAGATCGATTTCCTTGCCGTTGTCGTAGATCCGGAACTCATCCGCGAGGTTCGGGTAGCTGCCCGACACCCAGGTCAGCAGCACCATGCCTTCGCCCAGATCCGCATATTCGTCGATTTCCTGCAGCTCCGCGTTCGTCTTGATCTGCTGCGCCGTCACTTTGGTCGGGGCCAGCTTCCACAGATCCTTCACGGATACGGTCTTCGTCGCGGATGCCTGGCCGGGGACCCACTTCTTCGCGTCATCGTCCCAGTGCGCTGGCGCGACGCTGATCACGTTGGAGCCGGCGCCCTCAGCTTCGATCACCGCCGTGTACACGCCGTCCTTCAGGGTGACATTACCGCCCGGACCAACATCAAACTCATCCGCGAATAGGACAGTCTCCATCTTCCCGGCATACTTCACATTGACGATGAAGGCTTCCGACAGCAGAGCCGGACTCGTCCACTTCACCTCGATCTTCCGCTCGTCCGCCGTCAACTGCACAGCGCTCTTGATGACGGGCTTCTTGTTCCACAGCGCATAGACCTTCACGGACTTGGCCGCGGAGGGCTTGCCGGAATCCAGCAGCTTGCCATCGTCAAGCAGCGCCGGGATTACGGTATACTTGTGCGAGCCTGCATCCACGCCCGTCAGGACGACCTGCGTATCGTAGACCAGCAGGGGTTCGTTCCCGTTCATGACGACGTTATTGCCGTCCTTGATGTACCAGGCCCGCGTCATCGGGGAGCCGGCCTTCCACTTCAGGTAGACCGATTCCTCGCTGTCCGTCAGCTGCATGGCCTCGGTGATCGTCGGTGCCAGGCTCCACTGCGTCGTGACGGTCACGGCCTTCCTCGCGGAAAGCTTGCCCTCTTCGTAATCGCCCGTCGTCTCGTTATAGCGCAGCGGGCGCACGCTATAGGTGTGCGTACCGTCGGTAACGCCCTTCAGCACCGTTTCCGTCATCCCGAACTTGACGATCAGGTCATGGCCGCCTTCCTGCACGACCTCGCCCTCGTCGTCGACCTGTACGGGGACGTCCTTCTTGTTCTTGTATTCGTAGATCTTGAAGGCCTCTGCCTGGACGTACTGGCTCCACTGGAGCAGCACCTCGCCCTCCGCCTCGTCCTTCTTCTGCACGGCGGTCAGCGTCGGCGCGTCCGCCCAGGTCGCGAGCTTGACGGTGACGCTCTTCGCCGCAGAGGCAGTGCCCGGAATCAGCTCATTGCCGTTCAGCTCAACATCGTAATCCTCGTTCACCTTGACCGGCCTGACGATGTAGGTATGCGCACCCGCCTTGGTCACCGGAATCGTCACGGAGTTCAGACCCTCTCCGCTGTCCCAAATGACGCCATCGTATACGCCGTCAGTGAAATAGCTGTAGACATCCTCCACAAGCTCATAGTTTTTGCCGATCTTCTCATAGACGGCATACGCCGCCGTCGTCTCGGAGCCGGGCGTCCAGCTCAGCTCAACCGCAGCCGCGGCGTCCTCATCCGTGTTGGTCACCTGCTTGAGCGAGGTGATCTTCGGCGCGGCCTTCCACAGCTCCGCAACCTTGACAGACTTCACCGAAGAGACCGTGCCCGTATCGACGGCATTGCCTTCGTCATCGATCTTCACCGGGCGCACGACGTAATCGTGCGTGCCAGGCTCGGCCTCGATCTCCGCCGAGATGACCACGGAATCCGTGATCATGCAGATCTGTCCACCAACCTTAACCGGCTCGTAATCATAGCTCTTGCCATTCTTTTTGCGCTCGCAGATCTGCCATGCCTGAGTTGCCGTGGAGCCGCTCTTCCAGGTCAGCTCGACCAAATTCTCGACATTCTTGATCTGCACAGCCTTGGTGATCGTGCCCTTCTTGTTCCACAGCGCGATCACGGTCACGGCCTTGGAGGCGGAGGCGTTGGCCGTGCCCAGCTCCTTGCCGTCCTCGCTGGCGGGCACCACGCGATAGGTGTGCTTACCAGCCTCGACGTCCTGCAGCGAGTACGTCACCACATCCTCGTCGCTGAACACCAGCTCGCCATCGGGAAGAACGCTAGACCAGGTCTTCTTCGCAGCATCGTATTCCTGAATCGCATACGCCTGCGTCAGCGCACCCTTGGCACGCTTCCAGCTCAGAGAGACCAGGCCCTCCACCGGATCGCCGAACTGATCGCTCGTCTTCTGGACAGCCACGGAAAGCGTGGGCTTCTTGTTCCACAGCTCCGCCACGGTCACGAGCTTCGCCTTGGAGGACGTGCCCTCTTGCGGGTTGCCCCAGCTGTCCTTCTGCACCGGCTTCACGGTATAGCTGTGCTTGCCCGGCGCCTGGCCCTCCAGGACGATGGACAGCTCGGTCGTCGCGGCAATCTTATCTACCTTACCGTTGAACGAGTCGTAAACCTCATAGCTCTCCGCACGGGACTTGTGCGTCCAGGTCAGCTTGACCAGACCTTCCGCATCCGGGACCTGCGCAGCCGCGCTGATCACAGGGGCAACCTTCCACGCCCCAGACTGCACCACGAATGTGATGCGCGCTCCGTTTTCGCCTTCCTCTTTCAGTTCCGTGTTGTACGGATAGACGCCATACTCATGCGTGCCCAGCGCCGCATTGGTGATGGTGTAGGACGTGGCAGCGGTCGTATCGATCGTCTTTCTGACGCCGTTGACCCACTCCACCACGCGATACTGCACGGCGCTGTCCGCATTGGCATCCCATTCCAGCTTCACCGTCTTGTCGCCGGTCTGGCTGGCATTGACGTCCGGAACGATATCCCAGTCGATCGCGGTCGGCATTTCATCAAAGACCACGCCGCAATCCGTGCACTGGTACTTGCCGTCCTCCGTCTCCAGCAGCTTATGGACAGCGGTCTTCGTGATCTCCTCAAGTGTAACAGTGCCCACCAGGTCACCGCACACCGAGCATTGCTTGGCCTTCACCTGAGTCGCCACGATACGATGGCGCGTCTGGCCGACTGTGCCTTCGATCGGCTCAAAGCGTTCGTTCTCCAGTCTGGTGCCATCCGCCTTGGCGTTGAAGTGCGTCTCCCAGTCCTCGACGCAGGCGCTGTTGGTCTTTCCGATCTTTCCGCAGTCGCACTCGCCGCCATTGCCAAAGTAGTGCGCTTCAGTCAGCGTCGCCTGTCCGGCATCGGTCCGATCACCAATGAAGTTGTCGCACTTCAAACAATAATCCTGTTTGAAGACATTGTAGGTGACCACATGATAGTACTCGGTCACCTCGAGCACTTCATCAATGTAATGGAGCGTTTCCGTGGTGCGGCTCGCCTTCGGATGCTTGCAGGGGTTCTTCGCACCGCAGACCCAGCAATCATCGCCATAGAAGACATGCTTATCGTCAGTAATGGTCTTCTCGGGCGTCAATATGACCCAGCGTTCCTCATCGCAGATCGTACATTTGATATGATCGAGGATCTCAATATCTACCGTGTGGGTTCCATCGCCATTGTCATGCGCGGTCTCCCGGAAATAGGAAGGAACGTTGCTTTCAATCGTCGTCCAGCTGTGCTCGCAAAGGTTCTCCGCGCCGCAAACATCGCAGGTGCCCTCAAACCACTCGTGCTTCGCCGTGACGGTCTCCTGATTAATGATCCTGTTCTCCAGATCGGCTTCACAATCCGCGCAATACCGCGCGTAGTATCTGGTTCTTTCGCCGGTATGCGTGCCATCGCCGTTGTCCACACCGCCGTTGAAGAACTGGTAGAACGGGCCTGCCTCCCGGACATTCTCATGCTTGCAGGGATTCTCGTAGCCGCAGATCTGGCAAATGCCGTTCTCCCATTCATGCTTCTTCGCGTCCTGCTGCTCGATGATGACCTCCTCGTTGATATCCTCGAGTTCCATCCCGCAATCTGCGCAGGTCTTCTCCCACACATGACGCATCCTGCCCCAGTGGCCGGTCACATCAGCCTTCAAAGGCGTGTCGTCATTGATCTTCTCGTAGTATTCCCGGGAATAGGTGTTCTCGTGCTTGCAGGTGTTCTCCGCACCGCATACCTCGCAGATGCCGTTGTTCGCAAAGATATGATTCCGCGTCGCCTCGACGTTCTTCTCAACAGACAGAATAAACCACTCGCCGCACTTCTCGCACCGGTGATCCTGGATGATATCAAACAGACCGGTGTGCGTTATTCCGTCTTCATTGGCCACCACATCGCCCACGAGCCGATATTCCCACCCCGTGTTGTTTCCGAAGTCGTGATCGCAGTATTTGACGCCGCACTTCGTGCAGATCTCATCGACAAACGTATGCGGCAGGCCTTCAAACCGACCGGTGATCGTCTGGGTGCTCAGCGTTGCGCCGCACGCGGTACAGACCACAGTCGTCTTCTTGCTGCCGTAACCGTTGTGCGTATCAGTACCATAATCAGGCCTGCAATCATCCAGATCATAGCTCACCTGCGTCTCAGTCGCCTCGTGTGCGCACGAAGTGCTGCCCGCCTCGACGTAGACGCTGATGGGCATCGTCGTGGCAAGCTTCGTCTTTGTATGGGTCGCCGTGAAGGTGATCGGCAGGCTGCCCTCGGCAAGCGCTGTCAGCATCATCGTATCCCCGTCGATGGACACGGTGCCCTCTTGGTTCATGGCCCATGTGATCTCCACGCCCTCCGCGGGATTCGTCTGCGGATTCAGGGCAACCGACGATCCAACCTTCAGCTCGAACGTCTCCGCAGCCAGCGTGAGCGCCGGGCGCACCTTGACCTTGCAGGTTGCGGACACATCGGTACCCTTCACCTTGCAGGTCAGCACCGCTTCACCCACACCTGTTGCCAGGAAATCGCCATTCTGGTAGGTCGAACGAATGACCTTGCTGTCACTGCTCGTCCAGATCAGCATATTGGAGTCCTTGTCATAGCTGCCGCTGACGCTAATCCAGCACGACGTGCCAACCGTCACGTCCAACTCAGTTGTCCCCAGGGTGATGGTCGGCGTCTCGTCGCCTTCCGCCAGGCCTCCTTCGAACGCAGGCGCCTGCATCTGCGGAGGATTGGACTGTCCCTCCTCGATGGCCGGATTCTCAGCGGCAGGCTCCTCCGTCTCGCCAGCGGCAGGCTCCTCCGTCTCGTCAGCGGCAGGCTCCTCCGTCTCGCCAGCGGCGGGCTGCTCCGTCTCGCTAGCGGCAGGCTGCTCCGTCTCAACGGCGGCGGGCTGCTCCGTCTCAACGGCGGCAGGCTGCTCCGTCTCACTAGCGGCGGGCTGCTCCGTCTCGTCAGCGGCAGGCTGCTCCGTCTCAGCGGCGGCGGGCTGCTCGTCCTTCGCGTCGGCAAAGTCGAACGCCACGGACATCACAAAGATCTGGTCGCGATAGCGCACGCCATCCGCAGCGGCTTCTTCCTCATAGTCGGCAGACTCACGGTCGGTCAGCGGCTGGACGCGCTTGGCGCGGATGTAGCCCTTGACCAGCTTGTCTTCGCATGCAAAGCGAAGGGTCAGAATGTCCTGATCCTCATCCTGGGTCTCCTCGCGGTCAGAGACATAGACGACGGTCTTCTCCGGGAATGTACCCAGCACCTCGTCCAGATCTTCGTCCGCATAGACCTTCTCGCCCGCCTTCACAAAGGCATAGCCGTTGACAAAGCGCGGCGCTTCCTCCACAGGGGCCTCGGTCGGCTCCTCGGTGGGGGCTTCCGTCGGCTCCTCAGCGGGGGCTTCCGCCGGCTCCTCAGCGGGGGCTTCCGCCGGCTCCTCAGCGGGGGCTTCCGTCGGCTCCTCAGTGGGAGCTTCCGTCGGCTCCTCAGCGGGAACCTCAGGCTCAGCGGCAGGGACCTCCGTCGGCTCCGGCGTAGGCTCCTTCGTCGGTTCCGGCGTAGGCTCCTTCGTCGGTTCCGGCGTGGGCTCCTTCGTCGGCTCCGGTGTGGGCTCCTTCGTCGGCTCCGGCGTGGGTTCCTTCGTCGGTTCCGGCGTGGGCTCCTTCGTCGGCTCCGGCGTAGGCTCCTTCGTCGGCTTCGGCGTAGGATCCTTCTCTTCCTTTGGCGCTTCCACGACCTCTACGACCGCTTCTTCACCTTCTGCGAGCGCAGCAACAGACCATGTCGGCATGGTCGATACCAGCATGCACACGCAGAGCATCAGAGACAGCACTCTTCGGAACATTCATATCCCTCCACTACAGAAAACGACCCTTCCAGCGACACGCATACAGGTACAATTTTCCTTATACTTGTGCCAATTATATCGTATAGTCTTCGATATTTCAATGGCTTTTTCCATTTTCTTGTTTTTTGTCGCCTTTTTTGCGTCCCTGGCCGTATACCGCGCTGCGCGCGGGGCGCAATCCCGCAATCCTGATCAGCCCGATCATAAAAAGGGAGCCCTCCGGCTCCCTGATGCTGTCCGCCTTACGCTTCGAATCTGGCCTTCATATAGGCCTTCACAACGTCGATGCACTTGCTCTCGTCCATGTGTCCGGTATTGAGGCACAGGTCGTACAGCGCGGCGTCGTGCCACTCGCGCCCGGTGAAGTATTTGAAGTAGTCCGCACGGCGCTTATCGGTCTTTCGGATTTTCTTTTCGGCCTCCTCCAGATCCAGACCATCGGTCTGCATCACCCGGCGCACACAATCCACCACCGGCGCAGTCACGAACAGGTTGATCACATTCTCCCGCCCGCGCAGGATGAAGTTGGCGCAGCGGCCAACGATCACGCAGTTGCGCGTAGAGGCAAGCTCCCGGATGATCTTGGCCTGGTAGCGGAAGAGGTTCTCATTGGAGATGAAGTCGTCGCTGTCCGGCGGGATCACCTCCCCCGAGTACAACTCCTTGGCAATCCGGAACAGGGGCATGCGCTTGGTCTCGTCCACCTGATTGAACAGCTCCTCGCTGATGCCGCTGTCATCCGAGGCGATGCGCAGGATTTCCCGGTCGTAATACTCGTAGCCTAGTTCCTTGGCCAGCAGCTGGCCCATCCGCCTGCCGCCGCTGCCATAGCTGCGCGCGATCGTAATCACATGATTATCCATTCCGATCCCTCCTGCCTGCAATCGATGTTCAGGAATTGTTCCCATCTCCATTATAGCAAGATATTGGATAAAATCAACAGATTATTCCAAAATTTTCGATCATAGTGTCCGGCTTTTCTCCGGAGTCAATCGGTTTTTGCCTGTCTGCTCGGCGAAATGATTCGGCTCACCACGCATTGCGGCTCTCCGCGCAGGAAAGCGCGCACATTGTCCAGGGCAATGGAGAGCAGGCGTTCCCTCGTCTGCCGCGGCGCCCAGGCCACATGGGGCGTGAGCAGCACGTTCGGGGCGTGCAGCAGCGGGTTGTCCCTGGCCGGCGGCTCGCTGCTGAGCACGTCCGCCATGTAGCAGGCGACCCTGCCCTCGCTAAGCGCCCTGGCCATGGCCACCTCGTCCACCAGCGCACCGCGCGCCGTGTTGATCACGCGCACGCCGCGGCGCATCGCGGCGATTGCCGGCGCATCGATCAGACCGTCAGTCTGTTTAGTCAGCGGACAGTGCAGCGAGATCACATCGCTTCCCGCCAGCAGCGTTTCCAGCGGGACGAAGCGCACCTGCGGCCAGCCCGGCTTTTCGCTGCGCGTGTGTGCGATCACCTGCATGCCCAGCGCCAGCGCCGCGCGCGCCACTGCCTGGCCAATGTGCCCAAAGCCCACGATGCCCAGCGTCTTACCCGCGATTTCCTCTGTCTCGCCCGCATAGAAGCAGAAGTCCGGGCTGTCGCACCAGCGCCCCTGCTTCACCTGCGCGTCATATCCCCCCACGCGGCTCACGCTCTCCAGCAGCAGCGCGATCGTGTGCTGCGCGACCGCTTGGGTGGAGTAGGCCGGCACGTTGGTGACCACGATCCCCATTTCACCCGCCGCATCCACGTCCACGACGTTGTAGCCCGTCGCCAGCACGCCGACATAGCGCAGCGCCGGGCAAGCCTCCATCACCGCCCGTGTAACCGGCGTCTTGTTCGTCAGCACGATGGGCGCGTCGCCGATGCGCGCAATCGTCTCCTCCGGCAGCGTGCGGTCATAGACCGTCACCTCGCCGCCCAGCGCAGCAAACGCGCCCGGATCCCCGGGGCAAAGCGTGTATCCGTCAAGCACAACCGTCTTCATGGGTATCTCCTTCCTTCCGATGGCGTTTCTTCCATTATAAGCCGTCGCTTCCAGGCTTTCAAGGCATGCGCGCCGTTGACTTTTTTCTGTCGACCTGATATACTGACCTTATCCTGTCGGATTGTGTCATCCATCCGACAAAATCTGCCCCATCTGCTTCTGAACGGAGGTTTTCGCATATGAAACGTTTGCTGGCTGGTCTCGTTCTGGCGGTCATGGCCGCCTCGTCCGCCTGCGCCGAGGGGATCACGTCCGCGGAGCCGCTTTCGCTGGATTTCAGCGTGCTCACGCCGGACAATCCCGCCGCCACGCCGATCGCCGTCGACCCGATCGACAAGCCGACGCCTACCCCCATGCCCACGCCCAGCTACATCTACGAGACCTACACCAACACCGACATGGGCGTCTCCTTCTCCATCCCCTACACCTGGCTGCTCAATCCGAACACCAATCCGTCCACGACGGTGCAGTTTGTCGAGCCCAAGAGCGAGATGATGGAGCCGGACGGCTATCAGACGCGCCTGACCATCGAGAAGTACAACATGGGCCTCAACCAGACCGCCTCCGACGCGCGCGCCAGACTGGAGTCCACGCTCGAGGAGCTGGCCGCCAGCTTCACCTCCTTCACGCCGAACGCGATCGACTCCGCTTCCTTCGGCGAGGCCAACGGCTACTACTGCTACTACCGCGCAGAGTATAACGACGGCACGAAGACCTATGAGATGAACGGCCGCATCATCATCGTCGCGCATGGCAAGGCGCTCTATCAGATCCGCCTGACCACCCCGCGCAACTGGTATTCGTATTACAACTACGTCTACCGTCAGGTGCGCTCCACCTTCAAATTCCTCTGATCCACGCCCGAAAAGCCGCCGGCCCAGGTCGGCGGCTTTGCTTTGCCGCCGCGGCGTTCGCCGTTTCCTTGCCAAATCGGCGCAGATCCGTTATAATGGAAGCGATTTCGGGTTACAGTGAGGCCAAAGCGGCTTTGCGCCCTGCGGCCCTTTGAAGGAGAGAACCATGCAGTATTCCAACGCCATTGTTGCCGCGCTGAAGGAGAATATCGCCCGCGTGGTTGTGGGCAAGGACGACGTGGTCGAGCTGCTGCTGACCGCGCTGCTGTGCGAGGGACATGTGCTCATCGAGGACGTGCCCGGCGTGGGCAAGACCACGCTGTGCAGCGCGCTGGCGCGCTCGCTGTCCTGCTCGTTCAAGCGCATTCAGTTTACGCCGGACATCACCCCGTCGGACATCACCGGCTACACCGTTCCCAGCCTCGCCGGGGAGATGCAGTACCGCCCCGGTGCGATCTTCTCCCAGATCGTGCTGGCCGACGAGATCAACCGCACCTCGCCCAAGACGCAGAGTGCGCTGCTCGAGGTCATGGAGGAGCGGCAGGTGACGGTGGACGGCGTCACCTACCCGCTTTCGCGCCCGTTCATGGTGCTGGCAACGCAGAACCCGGTCGATTTCGTGGGCACCTATCCGCTGCCCGAGGCGCAGATGGACCGCTTCTTTATGCGCATCGCCATCGGCTATCCCTCCGTGGAGGACGAGATGGAGATCCTCGCCCGCTACTGCGGCGCGTCCAGCCCGATGCAGACCATCGCCGCGGTGTGCTCCGCGGAGGACGTGCTCGCCATGCAGCGCCAGGTCAAGAGCATCTATGCCTCGCCCGAGGTGCGCGCCTACATCGCCGCTATCTGCGCCGCCACGCGCAGCTGCCCGTCGCTGACGCTGGGCGCGAGCACGCGCGCCGCCATCGCGCTGGTGCGCGCCAGCCAGGGCAACGCCCTGCTGTGCGGCCGCGACTATATCATCCCCGAGGACGTTCAGCGCATGGCCGTGCCGGTGCTGTGCCACCGCTTTGTCCTCTCCGCCGACGCGCGCATGCGCGGCCTGTCGGAGCAGCAGGCGTTGCTGGAGCTGATGGCCGGCGTGCGCATCCCGGTGAGGCTCAAATGACCGCGCGCGGGTTTTACACGCTGCTATTCGGCGCCGTGCTGATGCTCACCGCGCTGTCGGTGGGCAGCGGCGGCGCCTTTTTGCTGGGCGCGGCGGCGCTGCTTGCGTGGCTGCTTTCGCTGTCGGCGGCGCTATGCGCGTGCCTCACCTGCCGCGTCGCGCAGCGAACCGATCTGTCCCAGGCCGCGCGCGGCGGTGCGTGCCGCCTGACCATCGCCGTGCGCCTGCTCTCGCCGCTGCCGCTTGCGCCGCTGTCCCTCAGCGTGCGCCTGCCCAGCGGACGGGTCAGCGAGTTTCTGCTGCCTGCGCGCCTGATCGGCGAAACCGTGAGCGACAACGCCTTTCCCTGCCCGCACGTCGGCGTATTCCCCGTAGGCGTCACCCGCGTGACGTTCACCGACTGCTTCGGCCTGTTCACCCTGCGCCGCGCCATCGCGCAGCAGCCCGATGCGGTCACCGTGCTGCCCGACCCGCGCGACCTGCCGCCGCTGCCCTTCAGCCCCGGCGAGGGCGAGACGACCTCCGCCCAGCGCGCCCAAGCCGACCGCACCACGCCGACCGACACCCGACCCTGGCAGGAGGGCGACGAGCTCAAGCGCGTGCACTGGAAGCTGTCCATGCGCCGCCAGGCGCTGATGGTGCACACCTACGAAACCCCGCAGCGCCCGGACGCGCTGATCCTGCTGGACTGCGCGCCGCCGCCTGCCGAGGGCGCCGCGCGCGCCGCGATGATCGACGCGCTGACGGAGACCTGCGCCGGCGTGGCCAAGGCGCTGCTGGACGCGCACCGCATCACGCGCATGCCGCTCTCCGGCGATATCCCGCGCGAGCTGAGCGGCCAGCTGCCCGAAGCGCTGGATGCCATGCGTCAGGCGCTGGCGCAGGAATCGTTCGCCCGGCGGACAGACTTCGCCCGCGTGCTGCTGCTCTCCGCCAGGCGGATGCGCCGCACCGGCTCCACCGCCATCCTCTCCTGCCGGCTCACGCCCGCCATCGCCGACGCCGTCATCGCGCTGGGGCGCATGGGGCCGCACACCCACTTCTGGCTCGTCGTCTCCGGCGGCATGGATAAGACGCAGGAGAAGCTCCTGCATCTGCTGCGCCGCAGCGGCGTCGAGGCCACGCTCGTGCGCGCCTGAGTGCCGCCGCGAAAGGATTGTTCCGCATGAAGAAACGCTTCCTCGCGCTGCACGCGCTGGGCACGCTGGCCATCTCCGTGGGCTGCGCCTGGCCGCTTCTGCTGGCCATGGATATCGCCGCCCCTGCCGCTCTGTGCGTCTGCTGCTGCGCCGGCGTCACGCTCCTGTTCGCCCTGGGCGACTGCGTGCCCCGTCTGCGCGCCGCCTGCTATCCGCTGCTGCTTGTGTCCATCGCGGCAGTCGTCTTCCCGTATCGTACGCAGCTGCAGGCGGTCAGCGCGGCGCTGACGCTGTTCCTCCACGGCCAGAGCGTGGCGCTGACGGCCTATGCGCGCCCGGTCTGCGCCCTGGTGTCGCTGCTGATGGGCGGCGTCGCCGCGTCGCTTGC
>JBJEYK010000296.1:0-3404 GCA_051886775.1 Candidatus Ventricola sp.
TTCGTGCCGACACTTTCTGCCATCTGATCCGAGTTTATGGGGGTGGGGGAGTCTGAAATAAGAATCATCACATGTACCGCAACGGAAAATTTTGTGTCCATTTCTTTACCCTCCTCTCCAAATTCCAAGCCAAACTTCCTCTTGTCTGTATATGTATCAAGTACAAATACAGATATATGATACAGCGTTAAAAAATACTTGTCAAGAGAAAACACCGAAGTTACTAGCACAGATAAGCTCCAAAGGAGCGCTGCCGAAAACCACCGGTTTTCGATTCGGGGGGGTGGGGGCACTCCCTCAACAAGCATAGCATCCGAAATTCATGAAGGAGGCATTGCTTGCACAGAATTGTAAACGTTCACTCAACGCAGACAGTTAAAAAAGAAGCTTTTCACAGAAATTATAAAAAACTTGCGCAATGGTATTGACTTTCTTTGACTTTGGACTATAATATAGGCATCGTTCAGAGATGAGCGAGGTGGCCTGTGACCACAATATACGACCTGTGAAAGGCCATGATGCGACCCTACATGACTGGCAGTGATACCAGCGGTGCAAGGCCAAGTGAATGGAGGTTTGCATGATGAGCACGTATCTTCCTACCGTTTTCGGCGAAAACCTGATGGATGTCTTTGATGATTTCGACCGTAACTTCTTCCGCGACGTTCACAACGTCGATCGCGCGCTGTACGGCAAGCACGCACAGCACGTCATGAAGACGGACGTGAGGGAGACGGAGGATGGCTATGAGGTGGACGTTGATCTGCCTGGCTTCAAGAAGGACGAAATCAAGCTGGAGCTGAATCAGGGCTATCTGGTCATCTCCGCGGAGAAATCCCTGGAGAAGACGAACGAGAACAAGAAGGGCAAGATGCTCCGTCAGGAGCGCTATGCAGGCGTGATGCAGCGCAGCTTCTATGTGGGCGACAGCGTTACGGAAACGGACGTCAAGGCGTCCTATGAGAGCGGCGTTCTGCACATCCGCATCCCGAAGAAGGAAGCGCAGAAGCTCCCCGAGAAGAACACCATTCTGATCGAGGGCTGACCTGAGCGCTCTGCCATGAGACGGGCAGTCGTAAAACAACAATGAAAACCTTGTGTTTTCAGGGAACGGCACGGCTTCGGCTGCGCCGTTTCTCTTGTTTCCGGATACCTTGGAGCCACATACCGAAAGCACAAAACGCAAGCCCCGGCCTTCTTCAGAGCAGCAGCTCATCGGAAAGCCGGGGTTTATTGTATATAGGAAGATACGATCTGCGCCTTCCCGCTTCACCTGCGCTTCCTCTGCCGCATCAAAAACGCCGCCGACCCCAGCCCCGTGAACACGAGGAAGATCTCCAGCCTGCCCAGCAGCATACCCGCCATCTCCACCAGCAGCGTGGCGGCGCGGGTCGTCGGCCCGGTCAGGCCGATGGACAGGCCCACCGTGCCCAGCGAGGACGCGAACTCGAACATGCAGCGCTCCAGCGGCGCGCCCTCCGTGATACAGAGCAGCAGCGTGCCCGCCGCAAACAGCAGCAGATACAGCGTCACAAAGCCCGCCGTGGCGCGCAGCGTGGGTGCGTCCACCGGCGATTTGCCCTGTGCTCGGGTGATGGACGGCGTGCGCACCTCGTGCTCCGGGGAGACGCGCGCACGCAGCTCCGCAAACGACGCCTTGAGCATAATCAGCGTCCGCGAGAGCTTGATGCCGCCTGCCGTCGAGCCCGCGCCGCCGCCGATGAGCATCATCAGGATCATGATGCCCAGCGCCGCCTGCGGCCAGCGCTCGTAGCTCATGGTCGCGTAGCCCGTGGTCGAGAGCGCGGAGACGATGTTGAACAGCGCCTGACGCAGCCCTTCACCCAGGCTCATGTACAGCCCCGTCACCAGCACCAGCGCCGTGACGGGCACAAAGAGGACCAGCAGCGCGCCCAGGAATCGAAGCTCGCTGCACCGGAGCGCGTCCCGCCACTTCCGCCGGACGAGGAGCAGCAGGATGGCGAAGTTGGTCGTGCCCACCAGCATGAGCACGACGGTGACGCCCTCGATGGCGGCGCTGTAATACGCCCCGATGCTCTCCGCCTGATTGGAGAAGCCGCCGGTCGAGAGCGCGCCCATCGTGTGCAGCACCGCGTCAAACACCGGCATCCCGCACAGCACATACGCGACGACGCCCACGACCAGAAAGGCCATGTACATGAGCACAATGGTGCGCACCGTCTCCCGCAGCGTGGGCATGAGCTTGTCGGGGTGTCCCTCCGCGTTGTAGAGCACCATGCCCATGCGGCCCTGCACGAAGGTCATCATGATCATCACGAAGCCGAGGCCGCCGCAGAACTGCATGAAGCTGCGGTAAAAGAGGAAGATGGGCGGCGTGACGGTCACGTCCATGACGGAAAGGCCCGTCGTCGTCCAGCCGCTGACGGCCTCAAAGAGCGCCTGCACGAATGTGAGCCGGCCGCCCAGCACAAAGGGCAGCGCGCCCGCGAGGCACCCGTACAGCCAGATGTAGAGCACCAGCAGATTGCCGTGGTGCATGGCCTCCTGCATGGTCAGCGGATGCGTCTTCACGCACAGGCAGAGCGCCAGTCCCAGCAGGATGGACGCGACGCCCGGGACGAGAAACGCCGTCGCGAAGGGCGCATCCTCTGGGAAAAAGGGCAGCACGAGCAGCGGCGCAAGCAGCAAAAGACCGATGAGCGCGGTCAGCTTGCCGACGTTGCTGGCGCGTGTGATGCGTTGCTTCATCGCGCATCACCGCCCCGTCAGCGCGCGGATGGCGTCCGTCTCCTGATGCGCGGAGGAGAGCAGCACCAGCGAATCGCCCGCGAGAATGCGCGTGTCGCCGCGCGGAATCAGCGTCTGATCCTTGCGCAGGATGCAGCCCACGATGACCTCGCGGGGCAGGCTGATCTCCCAGAGCTTCTTGTTCGCCGCGGGCGCGCCCTCCGGAATGGAGACCTCCGCGATGCTCACTCGCCCGTCGCCGACGGGCACCAGCGCGGTCATGTCATGCACAAAGGCGAGCTGCTCGATGATGCCGGTAATGGTATTCGTCGCACAGACCACCGCGTCCACACCCATCTGCCTAAAGAACGCCGTGTTTTCCGCGTTTTTGATGACGCTGACCGTTTTGGTCACGCCGAAGCGCTTCTTGCACAGCTCGCAGATGACCAGATTGTCCGCGTCGCTGTCCGTCAGCGCAATGGCAATGTCCGTCCGGCGCGCCCCAGCTTCCTCCAGAATGAAGGGCTTGGAGCCGTCGCCGTGGATCACCTGAAGCCCCTTGATGTCCGCGAGCTGCTTGCAGCAGTCGTAGTCCGGGTGGACCGCTGTCACCTGGTATTTCCGTTTGAGCAGCGAGGCGGCAAGCGTCCTCGCGATGTCAAAGCCGCCGATGAGCAAAACCTGCATGTTCATGC
>JBJEYK010000297.1:0-3398 GCA_051886775.1 Candidatus Ventricola sp.
AGCGGCCTGGGCCGCGGCGAGACGCCGATCTTCCCGATCCAGATATTCCGGGTGAAGGATGGCGTGAGCTACAAGCCGGGCGACCCGAATTACGACCTGTTCCGCCTGGCCATCCGCGTGAGCGCCAAGCGCCTGTTCCCGAACTTCTCGTTCGTGGACGCGCCGTTCAACCTGCAATACTACAAGCCCGGCCATCGCGAGACGGAGATCGCCTACATGGGCTGCCGCACCCGCGTGATCGGCAATGTGTACGATCCGGAGCGCCAGGTGTGCAACCGAAGGGGCAATCTGTCGTTCACCTCGATCAATCTGCCGCGCATCGCCATCGAGGCCAAGGGCGATCTGGACGCGTTCTACCGCATGCTCGACGAGCGCATGGCGCTGGTCATCCGTCAGCTCGACGAGCGCTTTGAGATTCAGGCGCACAAGAAGGTGCGCAACTATCCGTTCCTGATGGGCGAGGGCGTCTGGATGGACAGCGAAAAGCTCGGCTGGGACGACGAGGTGGGCGAGGTGCTGCGCCACGGCACGCTGTCCGTCGGCTTTATCGGCCTGGCGGAGACGCTGGTGGCGCTCATCGGCGAGCACCACGGCCAGAGCGAGCGTGCGCAGAGGCTGGGCCTGGAGATCATCGGCCGCATGCGCAGGCAGCTGGACGAGCTGTCCCAGACGCGTAAAATGAATTACACCCTGCTGGCGACGCCGGCGGAGGGCCTGTCGGGCCGGTTTGTGAAGATGGACCGCGAACGCTTCGGCGTGATCCCGGGCGTGACCGACCGTGCATACTACACCAACAGCTTCCATGTGCCGGTCTACTATCCGATCAACGCGTTTGACAAGATTCGCATCGAGGGGCCGTACCACGCGCTGACGAACGCCGGCCACATCTCCTACATCGAGATGGACGGCGACCCGACGAAGAATCTGGAGGCGTTTGAGGCCGTCGTGCGCGCGATGCACGATGCGGGCATCGGCTACGGCTCCATCAACCATCCTGTCGACCGCGACCCGGTCTGCGGCTACAACGGCATCATCGGCGACTGCTGCCCCAAGTGCGGGCGGCAGGAGGAAGAGGTGCACTTCGAGCGCATCCGCCGCATCACGGGCTATCTGGTGGGCACGCTGGATCGCTTCAACAACGGCAAGCGCGCCGAGGAGCGCGACCGCGTGAAGCATGGGGTGTGACGATGCAGATCCGTTTGGCCGGCGTGGAGCCGGAATCGATCGTCGACGGTCCGGGCTACCGGCTGGCGGTCTTCGTGCAGGGCTGCCCGCACGCCTGCCCCGGCTGTCACAACCCAGCTACGCACGATTTTGCGGGCGGCACCTTGCGCGATACCGCGCAGATCACAGCGATGCTGGGCAAAAACCCGCTCGTACGCGGCGTGACGCTCACCGGCGGCGAGCCGATGATGCAGGCCGCCGCGCTGTGTGAGATCGCACAGGCTGCGCGGGAGCGGGGCATGAGCGTGTGGTGCTACACGGGCTACACGCTGGAGGCACTGCTGGAGGAGCGCCAGCCAGACTGCATGCGCCTGCTGGGGCTGATCGACGTGCTGGTGGACGGCCCGTACATCGCGCACGAGCGCTCGCTCGACCTGCTTTACTGCGGCAGCCGAAACCAGCGGCTGATCGATATGCCCGCGACGCTTTCGGCGGGCGAGGTGCGCCTGTATGTGCCGCAGGCATGGTGAGGCGCGCACAGGAGGATACCATGACACAACAGGGCATTTGCGCGGCGGAGCTGCTCCATCGTCTGGGCGACCCTGCGTGCTATGAGGACATGATCCAGACGCTTTCGCGCGGACAGGCCGAGATCGTCGAGGCGACGGCACTGGGCGTGCTCATCCGCCACAGGCGCGCGGGGCTGTACATGCTGGCGGGCGACGAGACGAGCATGCTCGCGATGGCCGGGCGCATCCCGCAGGACGCGCATGACGTGCTCATCCATGGCGCGATGCGGCCGGAGAAGGTGCACGCGCTGCGCCAGCGCTTTGGCCGTGCCTACGCGCACCCGTTCATCGCCTACGCCTACTACGGCGAGTGCCCGCCGGAGGAGGAAAACGTCGTCATCCGCCCGCTGGGCATGGATGCGCTGGACTTTGTCCATGCCAACTACGGTCACGCCGACCGGGCGTATCTGGCCGAGCGGCTGGCGGATGGCGTGATGATCGGCGCCTATGTGGACGGACGTCTGGCGGGCTTTATCGGCGAGCACATCGAGGGCTCCATGGGCCTTCTGCACATCATGCCGGAGGCTCGCCGCCATCACCTGGGCTTCGCGCTGGAGCGTGCCAACATCCGGCGCACCATGCTGCGCGGGCAGACGCCGTTTTGCCAGGTGGCCCCGGACAATACAGCCTCGCGCAGCCTGCAGCAGCGGCTGGGCATGACCCAGGCGGAGGGCATGCTTTTCTGGATCACCGACGACGCCTTCTGAGCACAATTCCTGAATAAAAGACGCTGAAAAGAGGCGTCTTTTTTTGTAGGCTTTTTTGCGCCAAAAACAGCCGGAAAAGCCCTTGCGGCATTTGAAAAATGGTGTGAAATTTGGTATACTAACATAGTAAGAAAATGAGCGGCCCTGTATGCCTGCGGCATGCGATGGCCGCGCAATCGGAGGGCGCATGATCCTTCATTTGGGCGATGATGTGGCCGTGCACACGGCGGATATTGTCGCAATCATCGATCTGACAGAAAGCCACAGCGCCGTGACCGGCGCGATGCTGCAGGAGATTCGCCGGCAGAACCGCATCCTCGCCAGGCAGGGGATCACCGCCAAGAGCGCCGTGATCTGCGCCGGCGCGCGGCGTGCCGGCGGCATGACGGAGAACGCGCGCGTGTATCTCTCGCCGATATCCACGGCGACGCTGATGCAGCGCGCGCATGAGAGGGCCTATGAGGGCGCGCTCACCGCGCCGCGCGGCGCGAAGCCGGACGGCCCTGCCGACGAGGAAGAGATGGGGAGACGGAATGGATAACGAAATGGTGAACAATGAAAAGGAACTCGAATACGCCGCCGCGCCGGAGGAGCCGGAGAAGGTGACCCAGGCCTACGACGAGAATCAGATTCAGGTGCTTGAGGGGCTGGAGGCTGTGCGCAAGCGCCCGGGCATGTACATCGGCTCCACCGACGAGCGCGGATTGCACCATCTGGTGTATGAGATCGTGGACAACGCGGTCGACGAGGCGCTGGCCGGCTACTGCACGGAGATCGTCATCACGCTGCACAAGGACGGCTCCTGCTCCGTCGCGGACAATGGCCGCGGCTTCCCGGTGGGCATCCATCCCAAGCTGGGCCGCCCGGCGGTCGAGGTCTGCCTGACGATCCTGCACGCGGGCGGCAAGTTCGGCGGCGGCGGCTACAAGGTCTCCGGCGGCCTGCATGGCGTGGGCGC
>JBJEYK010000298.1:0-3387 GCA_051886775.1 Candidatus Ventricola sp.
GAACCAGGCCTTCTTCAACAACAAGCTGTACGCGCAGGACGTCCGGCTCATGAGCTGCACGGAGAAGCCCCGGCTTCTGCTGCACGGCGACGGCAGCCGGACGGTGGAGATTGTGCGCTCCGTGCGCAAGCCGGAGAACAGCGTCTCGCTGACGCATTCCCTCGTAGAGGGCGGCAGGATGACGACCGTGCGCAACTATCTGTCCTCCTATGCCGTGCGCACGACGCAGGAATATGGATACGACGATTCCACGGTGCGCGGCATCGAATGGGAGACGACCTATGCCTGCCCGCCCGGCAACGTCGCGCACATCGACGCGCCGATGCTGGTGATGGGCATGACGGCCGGCTGGGAATTCCTCGCGGCGGAAACCATCTTCGAATACGCTGCCTCCAAGGACAAGACGATTGCCTTCGTCGAGGGGGCGAATCACAAGTTCTATCCGGCGAAGCAGTGCGAAAGGTTCCCCGGGCAGTTCGGAGACACCATGAAAACGCTGCATGATTTCGTTGCCGAGTGGCTCAGCGAGCCGGGCAGATTCTGAAAAAGACGGAATAGCAGAAAGGAGAAACGCTGTGTTTGTAGAGATCGATAAGGAAATCATCGAGACGAACGATCCGACGGTCGTCCGTGTTCGCCAAAAGCTCTTCCCGGAGGAAGAAAAGATGCCCCTGGCCAAATACTTTTACAAGTATCCGCTCCATTATCCCACGCCGGTGGAGATGCAGATCATCAACAACATGAACCCCATTCCCGTGGAGGATGCCATCGCGCCGGAGAACTTCATGTCGCTGCTCAAGCCCTACGGCTACGACAAGTGCGAGCTGGGCTACTGCATGTTCCCGGACGGCAGCGGCTATGTGGCGACCTACCGCGTGCGCCCGCCGCACATCACGGCGGAGATGGAGCGCTGGTATCGCAACTGGCGCAATCTCAAGAGCAAAAGCATGGTGCCCGGCCACGGCAATCTGCGCTACAAGATCTGGAATTATGCCGACCACTTTGATCACTACTACATCAACTGGAAAAACGGCAAGGAGGGCATCCACACGACGGAGAGCCTCGATCTGGGCGCGGGCGAGCGGATGTATGATACCATTCGTCACGAGTTCAAGCTCTCGGACTTCGGCATGACGGACGAATGGATGAAGGAGCTGAAGGACGCGGGCTGCCAGCTGACCGACCACGGCTCGTATGAGACCTTTGACGAGCCGGGAACGCACCTTTGCCTCAGCTATTCCAGGCCGTGCCCGCAGGGCGGCATCGAGACGCGTTCCCGCGAGTGGATCGGCTGGAGACCCGAGAACGGCAGGCTGGTGCGCGATGAGAAGACCTTCTGCGACGAGGCATATCTGAAGAAGGTCGTCATCCACACGCTGGTGGAATGGGAGCATCTGTACACCTTCCTGCCGGAGCTGTACGCAGAATACAAGGATCAGCCGATCGACGCGGACTGATCGGGCGCGGCTCCCGAAGTCCGGGAGCCTCCGCCCATTGGAGAGGAGGAATACCATGCTGACCCTGAAGGGACGCACGATGATTATCACCGGCGGCGCCGGCAACAACGGCACGGCGATCGTCAAAATGGCGCTGGCGAACGGGATGAATGTGGCGCTGATGAGCGGCTACCACAGCAAGGCTCAGGACGCGATCAAGCGGATTCTCCGCGACAATCCGGAATACGAGGGCCGTGTCATCGGCTTTGCCCAGAACCCGCAGGCCAAGCTGGAATGGAACATGGAGGCCGCGCCGGAGCTGTACAAGCCGGATTCGAAGATGGCCGACGTGCATCGGTGGATTTACGAGGCCTTTGGGTCGATCGATGTGGTGGTCAATGCCAAGGGCGGTCATATCCGCTACGACTTCGATCACACGGACAAGACGATCTGGCGGCATTCCATGGAGGTTGTGGAATCCGCGTTTGTCAATGTGAAGCTGGCCCTGCCGTATCTGGAGAGGAGTAAGGCGGCGCGCGTCATCAATATCACCTCCTGCGATGGCCGCCACGGCGGCTGGCTGCACGATCCCTCCTTTGCCGCCGCGCGCGGCGGTCTGGAGGCCCTGACCTATGAGATGGCCAAGGAGCTGGGGCCGCGCGGCATCACCTGCAACTGCGTGCTGCTGGGCCACATCGAGGGAGACGTGCCCGGCGAGGACACCCTGGACGATGCGACCCGGGCGCGCGTGCTTGCCGGCACGCCGCTGGGCCGCATGGGCATGACGCAGGATGTGCCGGCCGTCGTTGAATTCCTGGCCAGCGAGGAGGCCGGCTTTGTGAACGGCGCGCGCATCGATGTGAACGGCGGATTTATGATCGGCTGACGGGGAGGACGCGAGCATGGAGCTGATTACAGAGAGGTGCATGCCTCATCTTCGGGTGCCGGAGCTTTCCGAGGAGGAAAAGGCGCTGCCGTACGCGCGGTTCTACACGGATTACCCGCTCTATCCGCCGAACCCGCTTCAGCAGCAGATCCTGGATGCCGGCCCCATGAAGCCGGAGCAGGCCATTCCCATCGAGCACTGGCTGGACTGGCTGACGGTGAAGGGCTATCCGGAGATCGTCTATGGCTATACGATGGTGCCGGACGCATTTGGCGCGTATGGCTTCTATATCGAGTATTCCACGACGGCGCCGACCTGGCAGGGCGCGTGGCGCCGGTGGTATGGAAAATGGTACAACCAGCATCCCCAGGAGCTGCCGGAGGGACGCGGCAACCTGCGCTACAAGATCTGGAATCCCGTGGATCACTGGGATCATCGGTTTGTGAACGGCGAAAACGACAGGGACGGCGTCTGGTCGCTGGAGACGCTGGACATCGGCGCGACGGGCGATCCCAGCAAGGGGATGCCCGCGGTCAGCCACAACATCAATCTGCTGGAATATGGCCTTTCTCCCGAGAAGAAGGCGGAGCTGGAGGCGGCTGACTGCCGCGTGGAGGCCTGCTGGGAGGAGTTTGACGGGCCGGGGCATCACCTTGTCCTGCGCTTCTCACGTCCGTGTCCAACCGGCGGACGGGAGAGCATGAACTGCGAATGGATGGGGTTCTTTGCAAAGGATGGAAGGATTGTACGCGATCCCGAAACCCCGGTGGATGAGACGTATCTCAAAAACGTCCTGACACACAACACGATCGAGCGCGCGCATCTGGCGCAGGTGCTGCCGGATCTGTACAAGGCGATGAACGGGAAGTAAGCATTGCTCTTACGCCCCGCGCTGTTTCCAAAATGGAAACAGCGCGGGCAAATCTCTGAAAGATGCGGGAAAAACGGGATGAACGCACCCATGCTCAGGGGCGTTCTCCACGCAGAAAGCCATCGGAAGGGCAGCGCGCCGGCTGCCCTTTTTCGGCTTGAGGGAGAGGGAATGCTTCCGCCTGGGTTCGGCGC
>JBJEYK010000299.1:0-16457 GCA_051886775.1 Candidatus Ventricola sp.
GGTGGACACCAGCACGCCCGCGCCCTCCAGCGCGTTGCGCAGCACCTCGCCGCGAACGCCCTCCAGCGAAAGGCTCAGGATGTGCGGCGCGGCATCGGGATCGCCCGGCTGCGGGCCGTTGATACGCGCGCCGGGCAGCTCCAGCAGCAGCTGCGCCAGATGCGCCTTCATCCGGCGCATGTCCTCGATCTGCTCCCCGCGCCGGCTCATCTCCAGCACCGCCTGCGAAAGCCCCAGGATGGCGGGCGAGTTGTAGGTGCCCGAGCGCAGGTTCCTCTCCTGGCCGCCGCCCGTCGTCTGGGGGACGAGGCGCACGCCCTTGCGGATCACCAGCGCGCCCACGCCCTTGGGGCCGTGGATCTTGTGACCGCTGAGCGCATAAAGGTCAACGCCCATCCTCCCCATGTGCATCGGCACGCGCAGGAAGCCCTGCACGCCGTCGACATGCACGCGCACCTGCGGGTTTTGGGCCCGGGCCAGCCGGGAAAGCTGCTCGATGGGCTGGATCGCGCCCGTCTCGTTGCTCACCTGCATGCAGCTGACCAGCGCGGTGCGCTCGTCGATCAGCTCCGCGGCGCGCTCCAGGTTGACGATGCCGCGGCTGTCCACCGGCAGCACGCGCACCTCATGGCCCAGCTGCTCTGCGCGGCGGATCGTCTCGCTGACGGCAGGATGCTCGATCGCGCTGCACACGAGATTAGCCGGCTGGTGCAGCGTCTGCACAAGGCCGAGAATGGCCAGATTGTCGCTCTCCGTGCCGCCGGCGGTGAAGACGACCTCGTCCTCCTGCGCGCCCACCTGCGCGGCGATGCGCTGGCGGCAGACGCGGATTGCCCGGTCGACATCCACGGCGGGCTTGTAGGCAGCCGAAGCGTTGAAATACGCCTCGCGCATGCTCTGCGCCATGGCCTCCGCCACGCTGTCGAACGGGCGGGTGGTGGCGCTGTTGTCCAGATAGATCACAGTCGAAGTCCCCCTGCACAAAGAAAAGCGGGCCGTGCCCGCTCCCACCTACGAACGGCTCAGCAAAACGCTGTTCTCCGGTGCTCGTTGTACGGTTTTGCACCATTTCCAATACGGAAAAGGCTCCAGTACGGCCAGGCCATGCTGGAGACGCGGCAATTCAGCCCTGATAGACGCCCGCCGGAAGATGCTTGCGGATCATCTCCACCATCTCCTCGCTCGGCTCGATGACGATCATGTGCTTTTGATTCTCCTTGACGTAGTAGAAGTAGAACAGGTTGCCGTCGCGGTTGAGGAACCAGTTCTTCTTCTGCACGTCCTTCATGGACAGATAGCGGCGGAAGCTGTCGTGCGCCACATGCCCGCAGGCCGAGACGTTGGCCACATTCATGCTGCCCAGCTCCTTGCGCTTGGCGCTGTGCATCACCTTGGCAAAGTCGAGCGTGCCGTTGGTGAAGGTGTATTCATACTCCACCTTGAAATGATCCTTGACCAGGAAGAGCAGCACCGCGCAGGCAGCGCTCAGCAGCGCCATCACCAGCGTGCCCACGCTGAAGGAGAAGACGAGCAGCTGCAAAAGCATCAGCGCATACAGCCCGAACACCACCACAAACACCCAGCACAGCACATACAGCACGCTGCCGAGCAGGCTGCTGCGCGGGGCAACGATATCCTCCTTGAAGCTGTCCATCATGACCATCATCCTCCAGCCCTTGGCTCGTTATGCGGCAGACACATCTGCCTGTCCAGCTATTATAGCACCAATGCCCGTTCCGGGGCAACCCTTTGCGCGCGCTTCCTGTGCGAAAAAGAGGAATTCCCGCCCTGTGCCGCGAATAATGTAATGTTTATTCTGACTTTGGGAGGTTCCCTGTCCTATGAAATGTCCTCAGTGCGGCGCCTGGAACCAGGCCTATCTGCCCAGATGCACCCGCTGCGGCGCGCCGCTGACCGACAATACGCCCAAGCAGGCGTCCTGGGAGGATGCCATGCACAAGAAAAAGCCCGCCCTGCAGGTCGTGCAGTTCGACCCGGAGGACGACAGCCCTGCCGTCCCCCTGCCCACAGGCGACGAGGCGTTTGATCCCGACGATCTGGACGCGTCGTCCCTCACGGACGAAATGGAGGCGCTCCGCCACCGCCGCCGGGAGGGCTCGCGCCGCATCACGCAGATGAAGCAGCAGGCCGAGAGCGTCCGCCGTTCCATGCGCGAGGCGCAGGTGCTGCGGCCCGTGCCGGAGGCCGGCGATCAGGAGCTTGCCAGCGAGGCAGGCATCCGCCAGCGGCAGCGCCAGTACACCGACAACCTGCGCGAGGAGCCGCAGGAGCCCCCACGTGCGGAGGATCGCTTCGGCGCCTTTGGCGAGGTGCCCGAACGCCGCCTGACCTATGTGGATGACGACAACAGCGCGCCGATCTACTACGACGGCTACACGCCCGACTCCGGCGACCAGGGTGCGCTGACGGACGAGGAATACATGCCCCGCCGCTTCCAGGCGCGCGCCGCTCGGGAGGAGTCCGGCGAGGTGCTGGGCACCGGCCGCAAAAGGAGCCGCCTGGCGACCTACCTGCTGCGCGGCGTGCTGGCCGCCGTCTTCCTCGCGCTGGTGAGCCTGGGCGGCATCTTTGCCGCGCGCCAGTTTGTGCTGACGCAGGGCATGCAGGTGCAGAAGGACAACGAGACGCGCATCGAGGTCGCCGAAACCAGCGTGGATGGCCATCCCGCCCACCGGATCACCGTCTACGGCAAGGAAAACGCGATGATCTACCTGCGCGAGATGCAGGCCTCCTATGTCATCGCCGACGGCAAGGTCGAGATCACCGTGCCCGACTACATGTGGTACGACACGGAATCCTCCACCTTCGCCACCGCCGTGGAGACGGATACCATGGACGTGACCATCACGCCGTTCATCCGCTATTCGCAGGAAGGCGACCAGTACCAGCTCGAGCCCATCGCCTTCACGATCGACGTGCCGCTCTCGCCGATCCATCTGCTCAATCCGCCGACGATCCGCGCGGATGTCGGCGTGTCGATCTATGAGGTGCGCATCAACGTGGAGCTTGGCTCCACCGTCATCATCGACGGCACCAACGTCTCCACCCTCATCCGCGGCGAGACCGGCAACGTCTCCAAAAACGTACAGGTGCTGCCCGTGGGCGAGAACGTGATCTCCATCTCCGTCAAGAGCAAATACTGCCGCGAGAACAAGATGGAGGTCGTGCTCTACCGCGCGCCGCAGGAGATTCCGCTGGAGCTGGACGCCACCGTCCTGAGCGAGTGGAACTACGAGCCCATCACCGAGGAGCAGTATGCCAATGCTACCGACGACGAGCGCGCCAAGATGCAGCGCCCGCTCATCAGCGGCACCACGCTGCCCGGCGCGACCATCTCCGTGGAATTCCCTCACTACAAGCTGGAGCAGGACATGGAAACCGGCCGCTTCTCGTTCATCCCGCTGTTCTCCGCGCTGGGCAACAACGATGTCGTCATCCGCGCCTCCTATCCGGACAGGGCAGACTCCGTCATCACCCACACCGTCTACTACATGCCCAACGCCGACATCTACACCCGCCGCGCCTGGGATCTGAGCGCGCAGTACACCGACCTGCTCAACTACATCGACATCCGCAAGGGCACCATCTACATGGGCGTGGGCACCATCGAGCGCATCATCAGCACCGCGCCGCAGATGGCCATCATGAACATCGGCACGGAGTCGTTTGAAAAGCTGGTCATGATCGAAAACAGCTCCAAGACCACCTGGACGGTCGGCACCAAGTACAAGATCTTCGGCGACGCCTACGGCCTGTACGACACGATGCCGCGTCTGACCGTGCGCTACACCTACCTCGCGGAATGACCTCCCATCTCCTCCTCCCGCCGCCGTGCGCGGGAGGAGATTTTTCGCAGCATTGTTAACGCCTTTTCGAATCCGGCGGATCATCGCCCATGGGATTGACCGCTTCGCTTTTTTCTTAACGCGAAATCGTCGCGCTTTCCGCTTTACAAACCCGTATACCCTGCGCTATAATGGACAGCGTAATCACTTTGCTGGAGGAGGAGGCCATGTTCAACATCGGCTTTGCCGAGCTCATTCTGATCCTCTTGATCGCCTTTGTCGTCGTAGGGCCGAAGGATCTGCCCAAGATCGCCAGGGCGCTGGGGCGCTTTGTGCGATATGTCCGCAGCATGGTCGAGGAGGTCAAGCGCGAATCCGGGCTTGATGAGGTGGAAAAGGAATTCAAGGGCATCCAGCGCACGGTTGACGAGGGTGTCCGCGCCGCGGATATCCGCCCGGAGCTGCAAAAAACACAGCTGCAAATCAACAAGGAGCTGAACGACATTAAAAAGGATGTCAGCTTCAAGGACTTCAAATCAAGCATGGGAGGTAAAAAACAATGAGACTGGGTACTATGGAGATTCTTCTGATCGTCGTGCTGGCGCTGGTGCTCTTCGGCGGCAAGAAGCTGGCCGGCGTGGGCAAGGCCCTGGGCCAGAGCATCCGCGAGTTCAAGAGCGAGGTCAAGTCCGACGAGCCTGTCGCCGACGAGAAGGCGGACGAAAAGAAGAATGAGTAAGCAGCCTGCCGTCAGCGAACACGACGAGAGCGTCCAGTCCGCCACACAGCCGCTGCTCAGCCATCTGCTGGCCGTTCGCAAGCTCCTGACCGCCTGCATGATCGCGGTGGTCGTGGGGTTTGCGGTTGCGTTTTACTTCTTCTGTACACCGCTGATGAAGTTCATCACCTTGCCCATCGAGGCGCGCGGCGTGCAGATCATCTATACCGCGGTCAGCGAAGCCTTCACCACGCAGCTCAAGATCTCCCTCATCGCCGGCGTTGTGCTGGTCAGCCCGTTCATCTTCTATCAGATCTGGGCTTTCATCCGCCCGGCGCTCTATGATCACGAGATCCGCATGTTCCGCGTGCTGTTCTTTGTGGCGCTGCTGCTGTTTCTGCTGGGCATCGCGTTCTGCTACGGCTATGTCTACGAGCTTGCCCTCAATTTCTTCCTGATTGCGGGTGAAGATCTGGCCACACCGATGCTCTCGATCGACAAGTATGTCAGCTTCCTGTTCGCGTTTTTGCTGCCGTTCGGCGTGGTGTTCGAGCTGCCGATTGCCCTGTTCATGGCCACGCGCATGGGCTGGGTCAATCACGTCGCGCTCGCCGCGTATCGCAAGTATGTCTTCTTCGGCATCTTCATTCTCGCCGCTGTGCTCACGCCGCCGGATATCATCTCGCAGATCATGCTCGGCCTGCCGATGTATGTGCTCTATGAGGTGGGCGTGCTGGTCTCCCGCTTTACCAAGCCGCGCTCCACTGATGAGGAATGATGCTTTTCCCCGCCTTCCCTTGCGAGAGGCGGGGTTTTGTTATGCAGATTTTTCTGCAAGGCTACGGCCTCGGGCACATGGCTGCGGAGCCTGCATTCCTTCGCCGGTGATGCTGCCGCCAGCATGCCGGTTTATTTCTTCATCTTCGGCTTGAAGATCAGCGCCGCAAAGTATCCGAAGAACACCGCTGCCGCGATGCCGCCCGCCGCCGCAACGACGCCGCCCGTGAACGCGCCCAGGATGCCCTCTGTCTTGGCGGCTTCCATCGCGCCGTGCGCCAGCGTATAGCCAAAGCCCGTGAGCGGCACCGTCGCCCCCGCGCCGGCAAAGTCGATCAGCGGCTTGTACAGCCCCAGCGCGCCGAGGATGACGCCCGCCGTCACATAGCCTACCAGAATTCTGGCGCTGGTCAGCTGCGTCTTCATGATCAGCATCTGGCCGATGGCGCAGATGATCCCCCCGACCACAAACGCCTTGACATACATCATCAGCATCTCGCCCATCGCTCACGCCTCCTTATGCTCCAGCACGACGGCATGCGCCACGCCGGGAATGCTCTCGCCCTGCATCGTGGTCGTCGGGCTGAGCAGCGCGCCCGTCGCCATGAACAGCACGCGCCGCAGCCGCCCGGCGGCAAGCTCCGGCAGAATATGCGCGCAGAGCATGCTTGCCGCGCAGCCGCAGCCGCTGCCGCCGCAGTGCGTATCCTGCTCCGGTGCGAAGATCTCGCAGCCGCAGTCGAAGAGCCTGTCCTCCTGCACGCGAATCCCCTTCTGCCCCAGCAGCTCGATCAGCAAATCGCGCCCCAGCCGCCCCAGGTCGCCCGTGGCAATGAGGTCATAATCGTCAAAGCCGCGCTGCATGTCGCGCAGATGCGCGACAATCGTGTCCGCGGCAGCCGGCGCCATCGCAGCGCCCATGTTGTTCTGATCCGCGATGCCCAGGTCGATGACCTTGCCGCAGGTCGTGTGCGTCAGGCACACACGCGCCTGCGCGCCAGCCGGGCCGCCGGAGAGCATCACCGCGCCCGAGCCGGTAACCGTCCACTGTGCGGTCGGCGTGCGCTGATTGCCCAGCTCCAGCGGCGCGCGATATTGCCGCTCCGCCGTGCAGAAGTGGCTGCACGTCGCGCAGATCAGCCGGTCGGCAAAGCCCCCGTCGGCCAGCATACCGCCGATGGACAGCGATTCCGACATCGTGGAGCACGCGCCGTACAGGCCGTAGAACGGGATCGCCAGATTCCGCGCGGCAAATCCCGCCGAGATGATCTGATTGAGCAGGTCGCCCGCCAGCAGCATCTGCACATCCGACAGCGCGCAGCCCGCGTGCCGGGCGCACAGGCCGACCGCCGTCTCCAGCATGCTGCGCTCCGCCGCCTCAAAGGACTGCTCGCCGTTGAGTTCGTTGGGGATGGCGGCGTCAAACTGTTCGCCATACGGCCCGTCCTTCTCCTTCTGCCCGACGATGCTGCCCCAGGCGACGACGCCTGGGCGATTTTGCAGCACGACAGTGCGCGTTCCAATGCGTTTGCTCATGCGTTTCCCTCCGATTCCGTTCTGCTGAGGTCTATCTTCTGCGCTTTTTTCTCCCATTATTCTTATAGGCAATTCACACTTCCCTTCAGGCGCGCAAAAGCCTCCCCAAGTCCGTCAGGCAGACGCCCGATCGTCTCAGGGAGGCTCTGTTTTTGATTTGGCTTACAGGTATTCGATCATATCCGCCAGGCGACCAAAGATCAGATCCGGCTTGACCTCGGAGGTCTTCACGTCCTCCATCGTCGCCTCGCCGGAGAGCACCAGGATGCCCAGCATGCCGTGGTTCACGCCCGTCGCCACATCGGTGTACAGCCGGTCGCCCACCATCGCCATCTCATCCAGGCGATAGCCCGTGCGCGAGAGCGCCTCGTCCACGATGCCGCGATAGGGCTTGCCCAGGATCACATCGGCCTTTCGGCCGGTGCTCGCCTCGATAAACGCCATGATCGCGCCCATGTCCGGGATAAAGCCAGTCTCCGTCGGGCAGTTGTAGTCCGGGTGCGTCGCGATATAGGGCTTGCCCGCACGGATCTCGTCGCAGACGCGGGTCATCTTCGCATAGTCCAGCGTCGTGTCAAACGCAACGAGCACATAGTCCGCCTCGCCGTCCACCACGTTCAGCCCCATGGAAAGCATTTCCTCGCGCAGCATGGGATTGCCCAGCAGGTAGCAGCGCTTGCCCGGAAAGTGCTCCATGCAGTAGTGCGCCGCCGCGTGGCCGGAGGAAATCACGTCGCGATAGACCTCCGGCACGCCCATCCGCGCCAGCTTGTCCGCGTACACGCGGGCGGACTTGCTGGAATTGTTGGTCAGAAACCGCGCGGTGCGGCCCGTGCGCGCCAATGCGGCGAGGAAGTCCAGCGAACCGTCGATCAGCCTGTCACCCAGGTAGAATGTGCCGTCCATGTCCAGCAGAAAGCAGCGGACGCCGGCAAGCCGCTCACGAATGGCCTCGTGCGTCATGGTTGGCTCCTTTCCGCGTCACACGCTCTTGGTCGCGATGACGTCCACGCCCGTGCCGCAGACGTCGGCCAGCACGACGCTGCCCGCTGCGACCGGCGCCGCGATGCGCACCTCGGAGAGCGCGCGCATGCAGTCGCCAATGCGCTTCTTCGGGATCGGTGTGCGCGTCTTGACGGAGAGCGGCACGGCGCTGCCCGCCACCGGGATCACCGCCGTCACCATCCGCTGCGGATCGACGCACTCCTGCTTGGCATAGGTTTCGCCGCGCTTGCAGGTGTTGCCGGTCACGGAGACGACCTGACCATTCTCGAGCGTGACATCCAGTCGGCAGCCCACAGGGCAATTGATGCAGGTGATTTCCATTGCTTGTCAGCTCCTTTCGATGGTCACGGTCACGTCGCCGTCCAGCCCGGCCACAATTTCCGGTTTGAGCTTCACGACGGCCATTTCGCCCGGGGTGAAGATCGGCGCCTTCTTGCGGGCGATCTCGCGTTCCCCGCAGGTGACGATGCACGTCGCATTGCGGAACACGCCGGACGGACGGAACATCAGATCGACAGCCTCGCAAACGCCCTTGCGGATGCGCTGGGGCACCGTGCCGCGCACGCCATTGCCGTCGCGCACGGCGACATACGCCCCGCCCGCCAGCTGGCCGCGCACATAGGCTGCCGCCGCATGGCCCGCGCGGAACGACTCGTTGGAGACATGATCGACCAGGTCATGCACATGCAGCACGTTGCCGCAGGCGAACACGCCGGGCACGCTGGTTTGCAGAGTATCGTCGACCTCCGCGCCGGAGGTCAGCGGGCTGAGCTTCACGCCGGCGCCCTCGGACAGCTCGTTCTCCGGGATCAGGCCGACGGACAGCAGCAGCGTGTCGCAGTCGAACTCGATCTCGCTGCCCGGGATCGGACGGCGGTTCTCATCCACCTTCGCGACGGTCACGCCGGTCAGACGTTCGCGGCCCTTGATGTCGACGACCGTGTGGCTGAGGTAGAGCGGAATGTCATAGTCGTTCAGGCACTGCACGATGTTGCGGTTCAGGCCCGAGGAGAACGGCATCAGCTCCACACAGGCGAGCACCTTCGCCCCCTGGAGCGTCATGCGGCGCGCCATGATCAGGCCGATATCGCCCGAGCCGAGGATGACCACGCGCTTGCCGGGCATGTAGCCCTCCAGGTTGACGAACTTCTGCGCGGTGCCGGCGGAGTAGATCCCGGCGCAGCGGGTGCCGGGCGTGCCCAGCGCGCCGCGCGGACGCTCACGGCAGCCCATCGCCAGAATGATCGCACCGGCCTGGATCACCTCGACGCCATGTGCGCTGGAGACGCAGGTCACCGTCCGCCCGCCGTCCACGGACAGCACGGTTGTATCCGTCTGAATTTCGATGCCCAGCGCCCGCGCGCGGTCGATGTCGCGCTGCGCGTACTCCGGGCCGGTCAGCTCCTCCTTGAAGCGGTGCAGGCCGAAGCCGTTGTGAATGCACTGGCGCAGGATGCCGCCGGGATTGTGCTCGCGCTCGAGCACCAGCAGGCTGTCGATCCCGTCCTCCTTTGCGGCGATGGCCGCGGCAAGGCCCGCAGGGCCGGCGCCAATCACGAGGATATCCACATGTTTCGTGACCATATCAGCAGCCCTCCTTCTTCGCGTCGACCGTCATAGCCTCGCCAATCGTGCCCACCAGCAGGCGGCTCTGTCCGCCGCACTTGGTCACATCCGTCATCGGGATGTGCAGCTCCTCGCTGAGAATCTCCGCCACGCGCGGGCTGCAGAAGCCGCCCTGGCAGCGGCCCATGCCGGCGCGGGTGCGGCGCTTCACGCCGTCGATGGTCGTCGCGCCGACGGGGCGACGGATCGCCTCGCGAATCTCCGCCTCAGTGACCACCTCGCAGCGACAGACCAGGTTGCCGTACAGCGGGTTCTCCGCGACGGCAGCGGCGCGCTCCTCGGTGGTCATGGCATGGAAGGGCTTCTTGCGCGCGATCGGCGGGAGCACCTGCGCCTTGGGCGCAAGCCCCATCTCGCTGGCAATCTGGCCGCCGAGCATTTCGCCAATGGCCGGCGCGGCGGACAGACCCGGGCTTTCGATGCCGACAGCCTCATAGGCGTTCTCCTGGCCGACGACCGCGCCGATGACAAAGTCTCCCTTTGCCTCATGCGCACGGATGCCGGAGAAGTTGGTGATGGTGCCGCGGGTCGACGCGGCGGGCCAGGTCAGGCGGCTCTTTTCAAGCACGAACTGAAGCCCCTCGGCCGTGGTGGAGGTGTCCAGCTCGTCGTCGATATCCTCCGCGGACGGGCCAAGCAGCAGATTGCCGTGCACCGTCGGGGAAACCAGCACGCCCTTGCCCATCTTGGTCGGGCACTGGAACATGGTCATCTTGAACGGCAGCTTCGCCATACGGTCCATCAGGTAGTACTGACCGCGGCGGTCGATGATGCGCAGCAGATCGGCGGACATCATATTATGGATCGTCGCCGCGCCGACGCCGGCACAGTTGACCAGAATGCGGCAGGTGTGCTCGTCCTTGTCGGTGGTCACATGCCACAGGCCGTCCTGCCCCTTGATCACGCCCTCGACCTCCTCGCCCAAGCGGAAGGACGCGCCGTTGACCGCGGCGTGATCAGCCAAAGCAAAGGTCATCTCATACGGGCTGGTGAGGCCGGAGGTCGGCGCGTACAGCGCGCAGAGCACGTCCGGGTTGGTGTTCGGCTCCAGGCTCAGCACCTCATCGTGCTCGATGAGGCACACGCCGGGCACGCCGTTTTCCACGCCCTGCGCCACGAGCTTCTGCAGCGTCGCGCGGTCGTCCTCGGTAAAGCCGATGACCAGCGCGCCGGGCTGGCTGTATGGCACGCCCAGCTGCTCGCACAGCGCGGGATACATCCGCGCGCCTTCCACATTCAGCTTGGCCTTGAGTGTGCCGGGATGCGCGTCAAAGCCCGCATGGACAATGCCACTGTTGGCCTTGGACGCCCCCTCCGCGATATCCGCGCCGCGATCGATCACCGTCAGGCTGGCGTCATACCGGCTGAGCACGCGTGCTACGGCGCAGCCGGTCACGCCCGCGCCGATCACCAGAATATCGGTATACATGTGTCCTTCACTCCTCTGCAAAATCCATCATCCCGCGCGCCTTCGGCCCTTCAGCCTGCGCAGCAGCCGGATCACCGGCGCCAGCTGCACGCGGAACGATTGCTTTGTCTTTTCCTCCATGAATTGACGGAAGGCCTCCTCCTGATCGCCCAGCTCCTGCTTGGGGATCATGTAGCCGCCGTACGAATCGCGAAAGACGTAGAAGGCCTCTCTGTCCTCCCCCAGCCTTGCGACAGCGCCGTAGGCAAGAGGCTCACCGTCACTCCTGCCGTCGGGCAGGGAGATGACCTCCATGGCGTTTTCACCGAACTGATAGCGGGATTCGGGCAATGCCATGCCGGCATCCCGGATCGCCTTGGCCAGCTTGTGCGCGGTGTGATTGGCGCTGGCGTAGGTGCTGGTAGTCAGGTAGCAGCCGTATGCCACGATCAGAATCCCCCACCACTGGGCAAAATTGATGATACCCACCACCATCAGCACCAGGCTGAGCACAGAGCGCATCACCCGGTTGCGCATGCAGAACAGATCGTACTGCATGTGCGCCAGGCTTTCCAGCGTCTTTTCGGTGTGCTTCATTGTAACACAAAAGCGAGTCGCCATGGAATACCTCTTTCGAGAAAAAAGGCCGAGAGACACCGATGCGCCTCTCAGCCCTGTACGGTTATCCTGAACATCAGGCGCCCGGGCCAAAGAACAGGTCGGGCAGAATTGTCGACAGAACCGGGAAGAAGGTCAGCAGCATCAACACGGCAAACAGGCATAGGATGAATGGCCAAACCTCCTTGAGGAAGTCTGTGATCTTACAGCCTGTGATGCCGCACGTGGTAAACATCATCGAGCCGAACGGCGGCGTGATACCGCCGATCATGATGTTGACCAGCGCCACGATGCCGAAGTGATACACGTTGATGCCCAGCTGCAGTGCGACCGGCAGCAGCAGCGGCGTGATGATCATCAGCGCGGCGCCGCCCTCCAGGAACATGCCCATGATCAGCAGGATCACATTGCACAGCATGAGGAAGACATACTTGTTGGTGGTCAGGTCCAGCACGGCCTTGGCCACGATCTTGGGCAGGTTGACCCAGGACATGTAGTTGCCAAACACATTTGCGGAGACCATGATCAGCACGACGCTCGAGGTGCCGGCAATCGTATCCAGAATGATCGGAATCAGATGCTCGCGGAAGCTGAGCTTCTTATAGACGAACTTGCCGATGATAAAGCAGTACAGCACCGCGAACGCGCCGCCCTCGGACGGCGTGAACATGCCAAAGCGCATGCCCAGGATGATGCCGAACGGGAAGAACAGACCCCAGAAGGAGACGAACGCCTGCCTTACGACCTCCTTCATCGGCGGGAACTTGTCCCTCGTCTTGGGATACTTGCGCTTGCGGGCGATGATCGCCACGGTGATCATCATCGAGATCGACATCAGGAAGCCCGGGACATAGCCCGCCGCGAACATGCGGCCCAGGGATGCCTGCGCGATCAGGGTGAAGACGATCAGGTTGACTCCCGGCGGGATAACCGGCGTCGCAGCGGAGGATGCCGCCGTGATCGCTGCGGAGAAGGCCTTGGAGTAGCCGCGCTTTTCCATCTCCGGCACGAGCATCTTGGACTGCATCGCGCAGTCGGCGTTAGCCGAGCCGGAGCAGCCGCCCATCAGCATCGACAGCAGCACGTTGACCTGTGCCAGGCCGCCGCGCATGTGGCCGGTGACGCACTCGCAGAAGTCCATCAGCTTGTCGCTGATGCCGCCGAAGTTCATGACCGAGCCGGACATGATGAAGAACGGGATCGCCAGCATCGAGAACGACTGGGTCGAGTTCATCACCTTCTGCAGGATCAGCCACGGCTGGGAGGTCGTGTCAATGAACAGGAAATAGAAGAACGTGGAGCCGAAGAGGGAATACACGATCGGCATGCCCAGGAAGTAGAAGACAAACACCAGGATGATCGGGACGATATCCAGGAATGTGAGCGTCATGCCGCCTTCCCCCCTTCCTTCTTGTTCTTGAGATACGCGCGAACCGCCTTCACCATGAAGTAGACGGAGTAGATCGCGGAGAGGCCGAAGCCAATGGGCACCGCGATGCCCGTCCACCACTTGGGCAGGCGAAGCAGATCCGTCACCACGATTTTCAGCTTGCCGCTGCGGGAGAAAATCAGATGATACACATACTGGGAGCTGATGTACGTCAGCATCGCCAGCACCAGGAATTCGACAACGGCCATCACAGCCCTGACGACACCCTTTACCTTTTGAGGCAGCATGTTGACCACGATATCCACGCCCAGGTGCGAATGCTTGCGATATGCGTACGAGCTGCCAATGAACACCGTCCAGACGAAGAGGCTGGTGACAATCTCCTCGCTCCAGTGGATCGGGCTATTGAAGAAGTAGCGCATGATGACGTTGGCATTGACCAGGATGACGCAGATGGTCAGCGTAGTGCCGGTAATGATGGCGTCGAGGTTGGAGAAGATGGTCTTGAGGGTAATCTTCTTCTTCATGGACGAAACCTCAACAATCTCATGTGGCGGATGCGCCATGAAAACCCGAATCAACAGGGACTGCCCGAGAAACCCGGGCAGTCCTCTGATTCAGACAATCAGGCGTCCTTGATCGGTCGATTACTTGGAAGCGCGGAAGTCCTGAACGAGCTTGACGAGCTTGCCCTTCAGCTCCGGATCCGCGCCATACTGCTCGACGATCCAGTCATACACAGGGTCGCACGCGGCGGTGAAGGCATCGAGGTCAACCTCGTTCCAGGTCACGCCGTGCTCGGCCAGCATCGCCTTCTGGGTGTCCTCATCCTCGGCGCACATGGTCTGCTCCCAGATGCCGCACTCGAGCGCGCACTCGTCGATGATGGTGCGCCACTTCTCGGGGATAGACTGATAGACGTCCTCCGGCATGAACAGCCAGCGGGTGGCGATCAGGTGGTTGGTCAGCGCGACCTTCTTGACCAGCTCATACGGGGCGCCGGCGCCGGCCAGCGTGGACGTGGAGCCCTCGAAGCCCTCAACAACGCCGGAGGAAATCGCGGACAGGCACTCGGTGAAGGACATCGGGGTCGGGATCGCGCCCAGGCACTCGACGGTCTTGGTGAACATCGCGGAGGAGGTCGCACGCAGCTTCACGCCGGAGAGATCCTCGGGCTTGGTGATGTCGCGGTTGGTGACGACGGAGCGGAAGCCGAAGGAGTAGTGGGTATCCAGGATGTGGATGTTCTCCTCCGCCAGGCGGGCCTTCACGTCGGCCACGATGTCGGAATCCATGACGTAGTTGTACTCTTCGTTGCTGCTGTAGAGCATCGGGCCAATCAACAGCGCAGCGTCGCCAACGTAGTCAGCAAACAGGGACGGCTCCTCCAGGCCCATCCACAGGGAACCGTTGACCGCCTGGGTCACGGAGTCGGCGTAGCAATCCAGCTCATTCTGGCCGTAGTAGGTCACGGAGATGTGGCCTTCGGTGCGCTCGGTGATCATCTCAGCGAGCTTCTGGGAGGCCTTGTAGTTCCACTCGGTCGGCTGGAAGACGTTGGAGAACTTGATTTCCATGTAGAAGTCGTCGGGATTCGTCTCAGCGAGGGCGCTGCACGCGAGCAGTGCCATCATGAGAACGAGCAGCATGGCAAGGGTCTTTTTCATCGTTGTCTCTCTCCTTTTCAATGTCGGCTGACTGACACGATTTGTCAGCTTTGTTGAATCGATTATAGCGCAATCTGTCAGGAAAGTAAAGATATTTTAGCAGAAATGTCAAATTCATGTGAAGTCAATGTGAAATTCCGCCAAGACCGGACAAAAACGGGAAGCCCTTTTTGAGAGAGCTTCCCGTGATGAATTCAGTTCAGCGCATGATAAACCAGTATCCCGCGCCCGCCAGCAGCGCCAGCGCAATCAGGCAGACCGGCACGATGGTGATCAGCGCGGCCAGCAGCATGGCCAGGCCATCCCCCTTTTCCATCGAATCCGCAGGCGCGGTCGTGTCGCCGCCCTCGCGCCGGGCAGCGCGCTCCCGGCTCAGCTTGGCGGCGCGCTCCATGCGCCCGGCAAACGGCACGCGCATGCTCACGCCTGCCCTTCCAGCGGGAAGTGGCACGCGACGAAGTGATCCGGCGCGATCTCCACCCACTCGGGCACAGCATGCTTGCAGATTTCCTGGCAGCGGCTGCAGCGCGTGTGGAACTTGCAGCCCTTCGGTGGATTGACCGGGCTGGGAATATCGCCCTCGAGGATGCGCAGCTCCCTATCCGTATCCACGTCCGTCGTCGGGATAGCGGCCATCAGCGCCTCTGTGTACGGGTGGCGCGGGTGCTCAAACAGCTCCTGCGTGGGCGCCAGCTCGACCATATTGCCCAGGTACATGACGCCGATCCGGTCGGAAATGTACTTGACCACGGACAGATCGTGCGTGATGAACAGGTAGGTCAGATGGCTCTGCTGCTTGAGATCGTGCAGGAGGTTGATGATCTGGGACTGGATGGACACGTCCAGCGCGGAGACGGCCTCGTCGCACACCACAAACTTCGGCTTTACCGCCAGGCTGCGGGCAATGCCGATGCGCTGGCGCTGGCCGCCAGAGAACTGGTGCGGGAAGCGATGCAGGAAGTAGCTGGCCAGGCCAGCGTCCTCCATGGTCTTGATGATATACTGCTGCATGCGCTCGTCGTTGCGCTTGAAGAAGCCGTGCGCCAGAAGGCCCTCGCCAATGATGTTGCCCACGGTCATGCGCGGGTTCAGCGCGGAATACGGATCCTGGAAGATCAGCTGCAAGTCGCTGCGCAGCAGACGGATCTCCCCGTACTCCAGCCTGGCCAGGTCGATGCCCTCGTCGCGAAGCGCCTCATATCGGGCAAATTCCGGCTCCTGCAGGTGCGGCGCGCGCAGCGCGTCCAGCTGCGCATGCACACTGGCCAGCTGCCCATCCAGCGCGGCGATCTGCTCATCGACAGCCGCAGCCCTGTGATTCAGCCTTTCGGCCTTGGCGCGCAGCGCGCCGTCCTTCTCCCCCGCCTTCACGGCCTTGTCCAGCGCAAAGGCGGCGTCGTCCTGATCGAGCTGGAGACTTCTGCGCTTTTCACGCGCCTTCTTGCGGCTGGCGGACAGGCGGTACGCCTGCAGGAGCAAGGCCACCGGCTCCCCAATGTCCTCCAGCGCCACAAAGCCGCCCAGCAGATTGGCCATGTCCAGCAGCGCGTCGTTTTCTTCCTTCTGCGCGCGGGCCACATCGTTGGCCTTCTTGTACTTTTCCTCGCCGTCGGGCATCGCGTCGTACTCGGCGCGCATGGCCTCGGCGTGCTTCCTCAGTTCCTTCCACCTGACGCGGCGCTTGTCGATCGCCTTCAGCGTGCGCTCCACATAGCGCGGGGCGACCTCGTCGAGCGTGCGGCCATAGTACATCGTGCGGCCGTCCGTCTGGTGGTAGAGCTGCAGCAGCGTGCGCCCCAGGGTGGACTTGCCGCAGCCGCTTTCGCCGACCAGGCCAAACGTCTCGCCCTCGTAGATATCCAGCGTGATGCCGTCGTTCGCCCGCACGAACAGGCCCTTTTTCTTG
>JBJEYK010000300.1:0-3366 GCA_051886775.1 Candidatus Ventricola sp.
CCATGACCGCCGGGGAAACGCCGAGGCTGCGGCACTTCTTGGCGATCGGCTCCTTGTTGTTAGCCATATCCTTTCGTCCTCCTTACAATACCTTACACGCGACGGCGCTTGGGCGGACGGCAGCCGTTGTGCGGGATCGGCGTCACGTCCTTGATCATGTTGACCTCCAGGCCGGCGGCCTGCAGGGAACGGATCGCAGCCTCGCGGCCGGAGCCAGGGCCCTTGACATAGACCTCGACGGTCTTCAGGCCGTACTCCATCGCCGCCTTGGCAGCGGTCTCGGCAGCGGTCTGCGCCGCGAACGGCGTGGACTTCTTGCTGCCGCGGAAGCCAAGGCCGCCAGCGGAGGCCCAGCTCAGCGCGTTGCCCTGGGTATCGGTCAGGGTCACGATGGTGTTGTTGAAGGAGGAGCGGATGTGCGCCGCGCCGCGCTCCACGACCTTGCGCTCACGGCGCTTGCGGACGACTTTCTTCAGCTTCTGCTTAGGTGCCATTGTCAATCACTCCTCTTACTTAGCCTTCTTCTTGCCGGCGATGGTGCGCTTGGGACCCTTGCGGGTGCGGGCGTTCTGCTTGGTGTTCTGGCCGCGGACCGGGAGGCCCTTGCGGTGACGGACGCCGCGATAGCAGCCGATCTCCATGAGGCGCTTGATGTCCAGGCCGACGTCGCGGCGCAGGTCGCCCTCCACCTTCAGGTTGTGCTCAATGTACTCACGAATCTTGTTGACGTCCTGCTCGGTCAGGTCCTTGACGCGGGTGTCCGGGTTCACGCCGGTGGCCGCCAGGATGTCCTGCGAGGTCTTCAGGCCGATGCCGAAGATATACGTCAGTCCGATCTCGACCCGCTTCTCACGAGGCAGGTCAACGCCAGAAATACGTGCCATTATTTACCTCCGATATTTCACTTCGTAAATGTGGTGTTCTGCTTGATTTTTCTATGAAAAAGCCGCAAGCAGGCCCGTAGTGGCCGCGCTGGCGATCCTTCCCTCAAGAAAAACGAATCAGCCCTGCTTCTGCTTGTGCTTGGGATTCTCGCAAATGACCATGATGCGGCCCTTGCGCTTGATGATCTTGCACTTTTCGCAGATCGGCTTGACAGACGGTCTTACCTTCATTTGTCCGTTCCTCCTCGTTGAATTTGCTCAACCCTTGCTGCGCCAGGTGATGCGGCCCCTGGTCAGGTCATAGGGAGAAATTTCGACTTTGACCTTATCGCCCGGATAGATCCGGATAAAGTTCATGCGGATCTTGCCGGAGATCTGTGCCATGATCTTGTGCCCGCCGGCCACCTCCACGCGGAAATTCGCGTTGGGCAGCGCCTCGACGACGACGCCTTCAACCTCGATATTGTCGCTCTTGGGCAACGTTAACCCTCCTTACGCGGCAACAAAGCCTCTTGATAGCCGATAGCATCTAGTTTATTTCGCACCTCGGAATCAAAAATCCTCTTTTTTGCGAAAATTTTTTCTCGAATTTCTTCAAGAACCTCGGGCTTCGCCACCAGATGCTTGATCTTCTTCTTCTTGGGATTGTCTACTTTCCTCTGGCAGCCGTTGGCGATGGCCACATGGTCTTCATCGATCACGTCCACGATCACGAAATAGTGTCCCTGATCGCGGCCCGCCTTGGAAAAGACCACGCGGCCCACCTCCATGGGGAACGAGTTCATCGCTTCTCCTCCTTATGAGCTCCGCCCGGCAGCGAAAGCAGCTCGGGCTCGCCATCGGTGATGGCGATCGTGTGTTCATAGTGGGAGCAGAGGCTGCCGTCGGTCGTGACGACTGTCCAGCCGTCGCTCAGGGTCTTGACGTGATAGTCGCCCATCGCGATCATCGGCTCGATGCAGATCGTCATGCCGCGCCGGAGCCGCACGCCGTGGCCCGGGATGCCGTAATTCGGCACGCTCGGATCCTCGTGCATTTCCCGACCGATGCCGTGTCCGCAGAGCGCGCGAACCGTGGAAAAGCCACGCTCCTCGACGTACTGCTGTACGGCGTGCCCGATGTCGCTGATGCGGTTGCCCTCGCGGGCGACCTTGAGCGCTTCAAAGAAGCTCTCCTCCGTGACATCGATGAGACGCTGTGCCTCCGTGGAGATCTGCCCGACGCCCGCGGTAAACGCGCTGTCGGACTGCCAGCCGTCGAGAATCAGACCACAGTCGACTGAGATGATCTGACCCTCGCGGAGCACAGTGTGCTTCGACGGGATGCCATGCACGACCTGACTGTCCACTGACGCGCAGATCGAGGCAGGATATCCTTCATAGTGCAGGAAGGAAGGGATCGCCCCGAAGGACCGGATGAGCTTTTCCGCGAACTGGTCAAGCTCATGCGTGGTCACCCCGGGCTGAATCTTCCCCCTCAGCTGCGTGAGCACCTCGTGGAGCATGGCTCCGGCCTCACGCATCTTGGCGATCTGGGCGGAATTCTTGATCGTGATCATTGCTTCTCACCCAGCGCTTCAAGAATCGCTGCGTAGCACGCTTCCATGGGCTGCGCACCGTCGACCCGCCGGAGCAGGCCGCGCTGCGTATAAAAGTCGATGAGCGGTTCAGTCTGCGCGTGGTACACGCCAAGGCGGCTGAGCACCGTCTCGGCCTTGTCGTCGTCGCGCTGGATCAGCTGCTCGCCGCACTTTTCGCACGTCGTGGAGCCGCCGAGCCGGCTGACATGATAGGTACCGCCGCAGGCCAGGCAGACGCGGCGCCCGCTCAGGCGCTCCACCAGCTTTTCATCGCTGACGTCGATGTCCACCACGGCGTCGATCCGCGCGAACGTCTCCAGCGCCTCCGCCTGATGCACCGTGCGCGGGAAGCCGTCCAGCAGGTAGCCGGCCTTGCAGTCGTCCTGCTCCAGGCGCTCACGCACAATGTCGATCACCACGCTGTCGGGCACCAGCTCGCCCTTGTCGATGTACGACTTGGCGGCCAGGCCGGTCGGCGTCTGATCCTTGATGGCGCGGCGAAGGATATCGCCCGTGGAGATCTGCGGGATGCCCAGCCGTTCGCACACGCGAACGGCCTGGGTTCCCTTGCCCGCACCGGGCGGGCCAAGAAAAATCACATTCATGTGAACACCTCACATCCGAGGCCCCTTAGCCAAGGAAGCCCTTGTGATGACGCATGACCATCTGCGCCTCGATCTGGCGGATCGTCTCGATACCCACGGACACGGCGATCAGCACGGAGCTCGCACCGAACGGCGCGCGCAGGCCGAAGAGCTGCGTCAGCATGGTCGGGATGGTCGCCAGCACGGCGAGGAACAGCGCGCTGAACAGCGTCAGACGGCTGGAGACCTTGGCGAGGTAGTCGCTGGTCGCGCGGCCCTGGCGGATGCCGGGGATGATGCCGCCGTTCTGCTGCATGTT
>JBJEYK010000301.1:0-16268 GCA_051886775.1 Candidatus Ventricola sp.
ACCTGTACATCCTCAACAGCCGGGGCCGCCTGATCTACAACAACAAGATGTCCGACAAGGTGCAGTTTGCCAGCGCGGGCGAGACCTATGTCGCGGTGTTCGTCGGCGAGCCGGACAACGGCGTGATCACCGTGATCAATACCGCCGGGCAGATCGTGGACAACGTGACCATCAGCAACCAGACGCTGCTGGATATCGGCTTTTTCAAGGCGACGACATCCTCCAGCGCCCAGCCGACGGAGCTGATGTGGGTGCTGGGGCTGAATACCACCGGCACCGTCATCTCCACCGAGCTTCAGACCTTCCAGCCCGGCAGGCTCGTCACCGGCAAGAGCTCGCTTGGCGAGCACATCGCCTACATGATCTACGACACGAACGGCATGCTCAACATCGTCACCACGCGCGAGATCATGCACTACAACTACCGCGCGCTCGAGGAATCCCCCGCCACGCTGATCTACGGCTATACCGTCGAGGACGTGATGACCCAGGGCGGCGTCACCTATCAGCTGCTGATCCCGGCGCAGGAGAGCCGCAGCGGCATCCACCTGAACAACGTGCGCCTGATGTACGGCGGCATAGACCGCGTGCTGCACCTGCCTGGCGAATGCCTGGCGGCCAAGCTGGGCACGCGCTCGGTCTACGGCTTTTCGCCAAACGCCGTGTATGTCTGCCCGTTCGGCGAGACGACGTTCACCGCCTACGCGCTGCCGGTGACGATCACCGCCGTGCTGGGCATGATCACGGACAACCGGGTCGTGGTGGCCTCCGGCTCGGAGATTTACGTCATCGAGCTGCCGCGCTGAGGAGCCGGCAGCGAAAGGAGCATTCATGATCCCTCAGATCTCTGTGAATTCCCTGAACATCATCGATTTTCTGATCCTGGCCGTGCTCGCCGTGAGCGTGCTCTTCGGCATGCACCGGGGCTTCATCAGCGGCGTGCTCAGCCTGGCGGCGCTCATCGGCTCGGCTGCGCTGGCCTTCCTGGTCAGCGGCGATATGGCCGCCTGGCTCAAGGGCAATCAGACGCTGGTGGATACGCTGATGTACTACACCGACGCGGGCAGCCGCATCGCCAATCTCGATCTGTCGCTGCTGCCCGTCTCGCAGCTGAGCGAGAGCACGCTTGCCCAGGTGCTGCAAAGCGCCGACCTGCCCGACGCGTTCCAGAGCGCGTTTCTGTCGGCGATCAACACGGCCAGCGGCCAGGTGACGATTGCCCAGCTGCTGAGCGAGACGATCGTCGGCGTGTCGATCTCGATCCTCAGCTTCCTGATCTGCTTTTTGATCGCCTATTGCATCGCCACGTTCCTGATTCACATGATCCAGTATGTGTTCGAGCTGCCGGTGCTGCGCCATCTGGACGCGCTGGTGGGCGGCGTTTTTGGCCTGCTGCGGGGCGTGCTGCTGCTGTTCATTCTCTTTGCGCTGGTGCCCATCGTGCTGGCGGTCGCGCCTGTGCCGCAGATCAGCGAGCTTTTGAGCGGCTCCCAGCTGGCGCCGGCGTTTGACAGCCAGATCATTCTCTCGATCCTGCGCGGGTCGGTGTAACCGCAATCCGGTGCAACAAAGGAGGACATGACCATGGAGGTATTCTACTATCGCTGCGCGCAGTGCGGCTATGTGCACCAGACGCCCAGCTACTGGATGGGCTACGCGGCGGAGGACGCGATCGAGCAGATGCACCTCGACCCTCAGACGCAGGGCGTCTGCGAAAATCAGACGCTTGCCTACGCCGGCGAGGGCGAGACGGAAGACTGAAAATATCGATGGCTGGATGATAAAGCGCATCGGAAGGACGGCCTCTGCCTTCCACGCAGGGGAAGGCAGAGACACCCCCTCGGGGCTTTGCATGACAGAAGGAGACACACAACCATGAAGGATGCCATTCGCCTCACCAACCGGACGGCCATCGCCCTGCGCAGGAGCGCGCAGCGCATGCGGGCTGTGCACATCGCCGTCGTGGCGGTGATCACCGCCGCGCTGGCGGCAGCAGCGGTATACTGGGGGCTTCGCTGGCTGCCGGCTGTGCCGCTGACGCTGGGTGCAGCGGCGCTTATGGATGCGCTGCTGCTTGTACACGCGCGCAGCAGCTATCTGAGGATGATCAGCCAGGCGATCTGCACGGAGGCGGCTGCGCGGGAGATCCGCGCCGGCGGCGCCCAGGCGCAGCGCAGGGAGCAGGCCATCGCGGATCTGATGCGCGCCAAGGCCGATCTGTACAGCGGCAAGGCGCCGGGTGCAGGCGGCTCGGAGCCGTTCTTCGAGGCGGCCCATGCGCCTGAGCTGGACGCGCCGGAGGATGAGCTGGACGAGCCGGCGCCGCAGCCTGTCAGAGCGGACATGGACGAGCAGGCGCCGCGCGGCGACGCGCCCGTGCACCGCCGCCGCAGGCAGCCGGCGGCCAGTCTTCAGATCATCCGGAACCAGCAGGCAAAGTGAGGGGCGCGCCATGGCGGCAATACTGTATACGATTCTGTTCCTGATGGGCGGGCTGTGGATCATCCGCCATCAGCTTCCCACCAAGAGCCCGCTGACGCGGGCTTTTCTGGGCCTTGCGCTGGGGCTGCTGCTGGAGATGCAGCTGCCTGCGCTGTGCGCATATGCGCTGGGCTTCACGCTCAAGGCGCACTACGCCGCGGCCTGCCTGCTGCTGGTGCTCTCCGGCGTCAGCTATTGGCTGGGCGACCGGCGTCCCGCGCGCAGGATGGACGAGAGCGACCGGCGGCTGCTGGCGGCGATGGCGCTGGTGGTGCTGCCGCTGACGGTATTCTCCGCCTATCTGCAATTCACGCATGTGCTCAGGCCGGACAGCGACGGCTCCGCCTGGTGCGGGCAGTCCACCTACGGCGACCTGTGCATGCACCTGTCGTTCATCACCTCGCTGCGGGACATGGACTTTCCGCCGCGCTACAACCTGCTGGCCGGCACCGCGCTCAACTACCCGTATCTCACCGACTCGCTGAGTACGACGATGATGCTGCTGGGCATGGACCTGCGCACGGCGGTCATCGTGCCCGGCACGCTGCTGATGGCGCTGGTGTACGCGCTGTATATGCTGCTGGCGCGGGAGCTGCTGGGCGCGCGGCACAAGGCTGTGGCTGTGGCGGCACTGCTGTTCTTCTTCAACGGCGGGCTGGGCTTCCTGTACGATTTTGATCTGGCCGGGCGCGACGATTTGGCCAGGGTGCGGGAGATTTTCACCGGCTATTACATGACCCCGGCCAACCAGCCCTCGCTGAACCTGCGCTTTTCCAACGTCATTGCCGACCTGATGATCCCCCAGCGCGCGCTGCTGGGCGGCTGGGCGATGGGCATCCCGGCGCTGCTGCTGCTAATCTCCTCGGCGCGGGAGCGCTCCATGCGCCAGACGGTGCTGCTCTCGCTGTGGGCGGGCTGCCTGCCGATGGTGCACACGCACACGTTCCTGGCGCTGGGGCTGTTCTCCGGCGGGTTCCTGCTGGGGCGGCTCGCGCTGGACAGGGAGGATCGGCGCGGCGTGCTGCTGCGCGCGGGGGTGTATCTGGCCATCACGCTGGCCCTGGCGCTGCCGCAGGTGCTGGGCACGGCAGTCAAGCAGACGGTGGAGGGCGGCGCGCTGCGACTTCAGTTCAACTGGGTGAACAACAGCGGCGGCCGCGGCATGATCGACGGATACTTCTGGTTCTGGATCAAGAACGTGGGCCTGCCCTACATCCTGATGCTCTGCGCCTGCCTGGAGGCAAAGCGGCGCGGCTACCTGGATGTGGTGCTGGGCATGGCGGCTGTCTATCTGGTGGCGGAGCTTGTGCTCTTCCAGCCCAACGAGTACGACAACAACAAGCTGTTTTACATCTGGTACATGTTCGCGGCGATTCTCGCGGCGGACTATGGCTCGGTGATCATGCAGCGGCTGGCGGGCCTGCGGGGCCGGGTGCTGCTCGCGGCGCTGTTCCTTGCATTAAGCATGCTCTCCGGCGCGCTGTCGCTTGCGCGGGAGGCGGTGTCGGGCTATCAGCTCTTCTCCCGCAATGCCGTGGCTGCGGGCGCGTGGATCGACGAGCACACGGACAAGGACGCCGTCTTCCTCACCGGGCAGCAGCATATCAACCCCGTGTGCTCGCTGGCGGGGCGGCAGATCATCTGCGGCAGCGACCTGTACGTCTTCTTCCATGGGCTGGACTACCGCACGCAGGCGGCGGACTGCCAGCGCTTCTACGAGTATCCGGCGGAAAACACGGACGTGCTTGCGCGCTACGGCGTGGATTACATCTACATCAGCGACTATGAGCGCGCGGAGTTCGACGTGAATCTGGACTGGATCGACGAGCATTACGACCTGGTGTATCAGAACCCCGACGTGCGCGTCTACGAGGTGAAATGAGGTGAGTCCGTGATCGACCGGTTTTTGACGTATTCGCTGGAGCATGGGCGCAAGATCAGCGCTGTGCTGATGATGGGCGATGCGATGGTGAAAAAGAACCTGCTCGTCACCGCGATCGACGCGGACGGCCAGGGCTTCACTGCCCGCCTGCCCGGCAGAAAGCGGGAGGTGCACTTTGCTGCGGGCGAGGTGCTCACCTGCGCCTACGCGCGCGGGGATCAGGGGGAGCTGGAGCAGCTATGAACGCTACGATTCGCGCCATCGCCCAGGCAGCGCGGGATCAGGGCGGGCGCGCGCTGCTGGTGGGCGGCTGCGTGCGCGACGGCCTGCTGGGCATCACAAGCACCGATATCGACTGCGAGGTGCACGGCGTGCCGCCGGAGAGGCTGCGTGCGCTGCTTTTGCCCTTTGGAGAGCTCGACGAAAGCGGCGCGCGCTACGGCATTTATGCGCTGCGGGGTCAGGGCATCGACATCGCGCTGCCGCGCACCGAGCGGCGCACCGGCCCGGGCCACAGGGACTTTTCCGTGGCGGTCGATCCCGATCTGCCGCCGGAGCGCGCCGCTGCCCGGCGGGATTTCACCGTCAACGCGATCATGCGCGACGCGCTCACCGGGGAATACGTCGATCCCTTCGGCGGCATGGAGGATTTGCATCGGGGCGTGCTGCGCGCCGTCCCCGGCGAGGGCTTTGAGGACGACCCGCTGCGCGTGCTGCGCGGGGCGCAGTTTGCCGCGCGGTTTCATCTCACGCCGGACGAGGGCACCCTTGCGCGCATGCGGCGCATGCCGGTCACACATCTGAGCGGCGCGCGCGTGCTGGCCGAGCTGAAGAAGGCGCTGCTGCATGCCGCGCAGCCGCAGGCGTTCTTTGCGGTGCTGGATCAGGCCGGGGCGCTTGCACCCTGGTTTGCCGAGCTGGCGGCGCTGCGCGGCGCAGCGCAAAGCCCCGTCTATCACCCGGAGGGCGACGCCTGGGCGCACACGATGCTGGTGCTTGGCGAGGCGGCGGCGCAGCGAGACCGTGCGCGGGATCCGCTGGCCTTCATGCTGGCGGCGCTGTGCCACGATCTGGGCAAGGCCGTCAGTGAACGGCGGGATGAGCGCGGCGTCGTCCGCCATGCAGGGCACGACGAGACGGGCGTGCCGCTTGCGCGGGCCATGCTGGGCCGCCTGGGCGCGCCGGAGGCGTCCATCCGCTATGCCGAAAGCATGTGCGCGCTGCATATGCGCGTGCATACCTGCTACTACACCGGCGCGGACGCGGCCTGCACGAATCTGCTGCTGGACGAGGCCGTCTGCCCGGAGGAGCTTGCGATGCTGGTGCTGTGCGACGCGCGCGGCACCGGCAAGCCGCGCAGCGCGGCGGACGGCGAGGAGCGCTTCCTGCTGGAGCGGCTATCGGCCTACCGGCGCGCGCTTTCACAGGGTATGCCGGATGCGGCGATGCTCGCGTCGGCGGGCGTCGCCCCGGGGCCCGGCATGGGCCGCTCCATTCAGGCCGCAAGGCAGTGGGTGCTGCGGGGAGAGACGCCGGAGCGCGCCGCGATTCTGGCAGTGCAGGCGGAACGGGAGGGATTGCGGTGAGCCTGGTGTTTGAAATCGGAGAGTGGATCGGCACGGCGGCGTTCGCCGTCTCCGGCGCGATGATCGCCATCGACCGCGGCGCGGATCTGTTTGGCGTGCTGCTGCTGGCGGTGATCACCGCGGTGGGCGGCGGAACGCTGCGCGACGTGCTGATCGGCTGCTTCCCGCCCAGGATGTTTGCAAACAGCCAGTATGTGCTGCTGGCCGTCGCGTGCGCGTTCGCCGTGTTCGTCCTCGCGCGGGTGCTCAAGGAGCGGTATTTCGCCAGCGAGCTGCTGATTGGGGCGATCAACAACGTGTTTGACGCCATCGGCCTGGGGGTATTCGCCGTGTCCGGTGCGCGCATCGGTGTGGAGTCCGGCTTCGGGGACAACCTGTTCCTCGTCGTTTTCCTGGGCACGACGACGGCTATCGGCGGCGGCATGCTGCGCGATACGCTGATCCGGCAGGTGCCCTTCGTGCTGCGCAAGCATGTGTACGCGGTGGCGGCCATCGCCGGGGCGCTGACCTACGCGCTGCTTGAGCGCGCCAGCGTTCATTCCGCGCTGGCCTATAGCGCGGGCTGGGCGGTGACCATGTCCCTGCGCATGCTGGCGACGGTGTTCCGGTGGAACCTGCCCAGGGCGTTTGAGCCGAGGGAGCTGTGAGGGGATTCGCCCTCGTCAACTGAACATAAACGAACAGAGTTATCCACAAAACGAACGAATTTGTGGATAACTCTGTCTTTTTGTATGGATACGACCGCCGTCCGGCGCTCATGCCCTCTCCCCCGGCGCGAGGTGCAGCGTGAAGGCAAACGCGCTGCCCTGGCCCAGCGTGCTTTGGACGGTCATCTCCTCGCCCAGGTGCTTCATGATCTCGTAGGCGATGGCCAGCCCAAGGCCGGTGCCCTTGCCGCCGTGGGACTTGTCGGCCTTGTAGAACCGGTCGAAGACGTGGGGAAGATCCTCCGGGCTGATGCCGATGCCGGTGTCGCGCACGGTGACGCGGATCACGTCGCCGTCAATGACCGCGCCCAGGGTGACGGTGCCGCCCTCGGGCGAGTATTTGAAGGCGTTGTCCAGCAGGGCGATGAGCACCTGCTGCGTGCGGTCGGCGTTGCCCAGCACGTCGGGCAGCGCGTCCGGCACGTCGTAGACGAAGGTCTGCTGGTAGTCGTCGGCGTAGGCGCTGTACGTCTCGCGGATGACGTCCAGCAGCGGCTTGGGCGAAAACACGCTGCGCGAAAGCGAGGCCTTGCCGCTTTGCAGGCGGGAAAGCTCCAGCATGTCGCTGACCAGGCGGGTCAGGCGCATGGTCTCGCGCAGGACGATGTCGTAGGTCTGCTGTCGCTGCTCCTCCGTCCGGATCAGGCCGTCTCGCAGCGGCTCGATGAGCGCGCGCATGGCGGTCAGCGGGGTGCGCAGCTCGTGGGAGACGTTGGCCACATAGTCGCGGCGGGTCTGCTCCAGGCGCTCGGCGCTGGTCACGTCCGAGAGGATGCCGACACAGCCGGTGAGCGCGCCGTCACCCCGGGTGAGCGGGGAGACGGAGATGTGCAGCGCCGTGCTGCCCTGCCAGAGCGTCGCGCGCTGGGGCTGGATGCTTTCCAGCGCCGCGTCGAACAGCGCGAGCACCTCAGGCGCGGCCTCGCGCACGTCGGGCGTGTCCGCGGGCAGGTTCAGCAGCGTGTAGACGGCGGGATTGGTCAGCGTGGCGGCGCCGCGCTCATCAAGCGCGATGATGCCCTCGGACAGGCCGTTGATCAGGCTCTGCAGGCGGTTGCGCTCCAGCTCCAGCGAGGAGATGGTGCTGCCCAGCTCCGCGCACAGGTAATTGAGCGCGCCGCCCAGCTCGCCGAATTCGTCCGCGCGATGCTCGTCCGCGCGCACGGTGAGGTCGCCGCCGGCCATCGTCAGCGCGACGGAGCGCATCTGCGCCACGGGACGGGAGAAGCGCGAGGCGAAGTACAACGCCACCGGCAGCAGAAGCAGCGCCACGAGCAGCAGCGAGAAGGTGATCGTGTCGCTGAGCGCCTGCATGCCGCTCATGACCTCGGTCATCGTCTGCGCCATGAAGACCGCGCCGACCACCTCGCCGAAGAACGTGATGGGCACGGCCACGGCGACGATGCTGCCGCTGAACTCCTCCTCCGATTCGGAGGCGCTCTCCTGCGTCTGACCGGCGAGGTTGTCCAGCACGGTGCTGGAGCGCTGCTGCGTCTTGCGGGTGCTGTCGGGCGTGGTCAGGTCGTCCTGATCGCCGATGTGCGTGGCGACCTCGCCGGAGAGCACAGACGGCAGCATCGCCTGGGCCAGGCGCGTGGGCAGACGGCCCACGCGGCGGCCGTCGGTCTGCTGGGTGCGGATGAGGGTGTCGCCCTGGGCGTCCACGACCCAGACGGTTGCCTCCCACTGGGCGGTGCTGCGGCCGATGAGCGGCACCAGATAGGCGGTGGAGATCTCCCCGCGCAGCGTGCTCTCGATGTAGCCGCTGATGATCTGCCCCTTGGGGATCAGGTCGTCGATCTTGTTTCGGGCAAACAGCCGTGGAGAGATGACGGTGTAGATCGCCATGATCAGCATCGCAAAGAGCAGCACGGTGCCATAGACCAGCACCAGCGCCTTGCGGAAGAAGCCGCCGTGTCTCATGCTCCGGCCTCGAACTTGTAGCCAACGCCGTAGACGGTGATGATGTCCCAGGCCTTGCCCATCTCCTCGCAGGCGAGCTTTTGGCGCAGGCGCTTGATGTGGGTGTCCACCGTGCGCGTGTCGCCGAAGAAGTCGTAGCCCCAGATGCGGGAGAGAATCTGCTCGCGGTCGAACACGCGGCCCGGATGGCTGGCCAGCAGGTAGAGCAGCTCCACTTCGCGCGGGGTGCAGGCGATGGCCTGACCGGAAAGGCGAACGCTGTATCGCTCGGGCTGGATCTCCAGCGAGCCGTAGCGCAGGGTGGTCAGCTGCTCCTGGCTGGCGGCGTCGGGCGCGGCGGCTGTGCGCCGGAGCACGGCCTTGATGCGGGAGACGACCTCGCGCGGGGAGAACGGCTTGACGATGTAGTCGTCCGCGCCCATTTCCAGGCCGAGAATGCGGTCGATCTCCTCGCCGCGGGCGGTCAGCATGATGATGGGCAGCGTGCTCTCGCGGCGTACGGCCTGGCACACCTCCATGCCGGTCATGCCGGGCATCATCTGATCGAGGAGCATGAGGTCATAGTGCTCCTTGCGGGTCATCTCCAGCGCCTGCTTGCCGTCGTAGGCGGAGTCGTGCAGGAAGTCCTCGTTGTCCAGATACAGGGAAAGCGACTGATGGACGATCGGGTCGTCGTCACAGATCAGGATACGCGTGCTTTTGCTCATGGCGGTTCACCTCTCATCCAGTATAGCCGCCGTCTGTGGCGGGATTGTGAAGGGAAAACGGCGGATTTGCGGGAAATGTGTTCTGCCTCATCCGGCCTCGCGATGCCCGGCCCTCCCCGCCGGGGTCGCCCGCGGGCGGCGGATTCGCCTTACGCCTGGGGCAGGGCGCTCAGGCGGATGACCGCCTCGGCATAGGGCACAAGCTCGGCGGGGATCGTCTCGCCGGAGGTCTCCAGCGCGATGGGCGGCTGATCGCAGCTCGCGCCGCGCATGCCCCAGCGCGGGCAGGGAACAAGACGCGTGCGGATGCGCACGCTGCCTTCGTGCTCCATGGCGGTCAGCGGGGCATCCGCGGGCAGCGCAGCGCCGAAGCCGGGCTTCGCGCGCAGCGTGCCGTCCTCCCCGGCCTCGGTCTTGGGGGCGTAGGCGAAGCGCAGCGGGCCGCGCGCGACGCTGACGGCCTGATGGAAGCCGCTGATGCGCTGGGCGGCCATCGGCAGGGTGAGCAGCAGCTCGTCGCCGTCGTGCCACTGCCGGTTCAGGGTGAGGATCGCGCCGGCCTGCGCGGGCAGGATTTCGCCGCTTGAGGCGACGGTCGCGCCCTCCGCCCAGCCGGGGATGCGCAGGTGCAGCGGGAAGGCGGCGCTCTGATCCAGGCGCAGGGTGATGCGCACGCTGCCGCTGGCGGGGTAGCGGCTCTCGACACTCAGGCGCACGCTTGCGCCGGCCAGGCGGTAGCGCACCTGGCAGGGCGCGTAGCTGACGGCCAGCAGCCCGTCGTCGCGCGAGAGCATCCACTGGCTGGCGGCAAAGCGCGGCCAGGCGGCCAGCAGCGCGGTGAGCGCGTCGCCGTCCTGCAGGGAGAAGAGCCCTGCGTCCTGGCTGCTGAGCGGGAAGCGCTCGGCGCGGGAGAGCAGCACCTGATTGGCCTGCTGGATGGGCTGAACGCTGCGGCCATCCGGCGAGAACGCCGCGGCCACGCCGTTGTAGAGCACGGTCTCCAGCTGGTCGGCCAGCTGTTCGCCGCCGGGGCAGGTAAGAAGGCTCTCCAGCGAGGCGGCCAGCTCCGCAAGGCTCAGCGCGGACACGCCCCGGCTGGGGTGCGCGCCGGCCAGCAGCGGGTCGCCGGTCACGCCGCCGCAGACCGCGCCGTGGAACTTGTTCATCCGCGCCAGGCCGGTTTCGGCGGCGGACAGGTGCTTGCCCGAGCCGGTGAGCACGCCGCACAGGCCGCTGGTGCGCAGGCCCTCGCACAGGTTGGCGGCGTCGGCCATGCGCAGCAGGTGGCGGGCATAGCTGTCCTCGCTGCCGCCCTCGCGCGCGGCGCGCAGCGCCTCCTCGGACATCGTGCGCGAGATGGGCGTGCGGTACGGGAAGGCGTGATACAGGGAGGTATAGTCCGCGCCCTGGGATACCAGCTCCATGAGCACGGAGAGGATGGCCTTCTGGCCGGTGACGTTGTACAGGAAGATGCCGGCCTCCAGCGTATCGCCGGTGTGCAGGGCGTCCACGGCGGAGAGCGGCTGCGCGGATAAGCGCTCCTTGAGGTACTTCATGTAGCGCAGCATGAAGGTGAGCAGCTGCTTGTCGCCGCTCATCGTATAGGCCGCGGTCAGCGCGCGCAGCATGCGCCCCCGCGCGGCGAAGGACTCGTCCGGCGCGCCGAAGCTGCCGTCCTCGCGCTGATGGGCGACCACCTCGCCGCACAGGCGCAGCGCGTCGCGGCGCAGCTCGTCGTCGGCAAGCAGCGCGCCGGTGAGCAGCATGGCCTCCAGCAGGTTGGCGGCCTTCATGCCGCCGGGCAGCGTGCCGCCGAAGAAGGCGCTCTGCTCGCCGCTCTCCGGGAAGACGGATGCGCAGCGGGACAAAAGCCCGCCGCGAAGCGACAGCAGACGGTCGCGCAGGGCGCCCTGCGCCCGGACGGCTCCGGCGGGCAGCGGCGCAAACCGGCCCGGGGCCAGCGGCGCGCGCGCAAAGAAGGTACGGGTGAGCATATGAAAAAACCTCCCTCTATTCAGGCTATCAAGGTCATGGAGCTATGCTATAGTTTACATCGGCGGGGGCAATGCGTCAATAAAAGAGTTGAAAACAGAAGAAAAATGGAGTACAATAAATCACGATGGAAATTCTGTTTGAATCGACAGTTTTGTAGAACAATAGTGAAGAGATGAGGTGTTCCCCAATGGCTGCGCAGAAGAAACGACTGCGGATCTTCGAGATCGACCCTAACCTCAACGCCTTCGAGGGCGACCTGAACGAGCGGGTGAACCGCTGCAAGCGCAAGAAAAAGGAGCTGCTCCAGCCAGGGCAGACGCTTTCCGACTTTGCCACGGGTCATCACAGCTACGGCCTGCACAAGACCAAGACCGGCTGGATCTATCGCGAATGGGCGCCCGGCGCGAAGGAGATGCATCTGATCGGCGATTTCAACGGCTGGGATCGAAGCAGCCACCCGATGACGCGCCTGGAGGGCGGCGATTGGGAGATCGAGCTCAAGGGCGTGCGCACGCTGCGCCATCTCTCGCGCTATAAGGTCGCCGTGACGGCGCAGGACGGCCATACCGAGGATCGCATCCCGCTCTACGCCACCTACGTCCGCCAGGACAAGGAGAGCAACGGCTTCAACGCCGTGGTGTGGAATCCCCGCAAGACGTTCGAGTGGACGGACGCCAGGTTCCGCCCGAAGAAGAATATCCCGCCGCTCATCTACGAATCCCATGTGGGCATGGCCACCGAGGAGGAGCGCGTGGGCACCTATCTCGAGTTCATGCGCGACATGCTTCCGCGCATCAAGCGCGACGGCTACAATACCGTGCAGCTGATGGCGATCATGGAGCACCCGTACTACGCCTCCTTCGGCTATCAGGTGTCCAACTTCTTTGCCGCCTCCTCCTGGTACGGCACGCCGGACGAGCTCAAGGCGCTCATCAACGAGGCGCACCGCCTGGGGCTGAGCGTGCTGCTGGATCTGGTGCACTCCCATGCCGTGAAGAACACTGCCGAGGGCATCAATGGCTTCGACGGCACCGACTATCAGTTCTTCAAGGCCGGCGCGGCGGGCGATCACCCGGCCTGGGGCAGCAAGTGCTTTGATTACGCCAAGAACGGCGTGCTCAAGTTCCTGCTCTCCAACGTGCGCTTCTGGATGGAGGAGTACCATTTCGACGGCTTCCGCTTCGACGGCGTAACCAGCATGCTCTATCACGATCACGGCCTGGGCACCGCGTTTGGCAGCTACAACCAGTATTTCTCGCTGAATACCGACGTGGACGCCGTGACCTACCTCATGCTGGCCACCGAGCTGATCCACGAGCTCAAGCCCGGCGCGGTCGCCATCGCCGAGGACATGAGCGCGATGCCGGGCATGTGCCTGCCGCTCAAGGACGGCGGCATCGGCTTCGACTACCGCCTGAGCATGGGCCTGCCGGACTTCTTCATCAAGACCATCAAGGAAAAGGAGGACGGCCACTGGGAGATCAGCCGCCTGTACTGGGAGCTGATTGCCCGGCGCAACGGCGAGAAGGTCGTGGCCTACGCCGAATCCCACGACCAGGCGCTGGTGGGCGACAAGACCATCATGTTCCGCCTGGCGGACAAGGAAATGTACTGGGGCATGAACCGCGGCGACCAGAACATCATCGTCGAGCGCGCCGTCGCCCTGCACAAGATGATCCGCCTGGTGACCATCGGCGCCGGCGGCGAGGGCTACCTCAACTTCATGGGCAACGAGTTCGGCCATCCGGAGTGGATCGACTTCCCGCGCGAGGGCAACGGCTGGAGCTTCCAGCATGCCCGCCGCCTGTGGTCGCTGGCGGAGAACGGCTTCCTGCGCTATGAGCAGCTGGGCGACTTCGACAAGGCGATGATCGACCTGGTCAAGCGCTACAATGTGCTCAGCGCTGGCTGCCCGCGCTGCCTGCGCCAGCACGAGCAGGATCAGCTGCTGGCCTTTGAAAAGGGCGGCTGCGTGTTCCTGTTCAACTTCCACCCGACGAACTCCCAGCCGGGCATGTTCGTGCCCGCGCCGGAGCTGGGCGACTATCAGGTCGTGCTCTCCAGCGACGACAAGCAGTTCGGCGGCTATGACCGCATCGACAAGTCCGCCGTCTATCACACCTGGTTCAAGGATCCGCAGCTGGGCGACGGCTTTGTGATCTACCTGCCCGCGCGCACGGCGCTCGTGCTGCGCAAGGTGGAGCCGAAGACCGAGGAACCGAAGACCGAAGAATAAGCAAAATCAGCCGCCTGCCAGCATGGCAGGCGGCTTTATCGAAAGGTTATACCGAAAGGATGGTTGCTGCAATGACCGCACTTCTGCTGGGCGATCTGACGGGGCGCAGCCGCGTCGCGCTGCGTATGCTGACCGCCGCGCTGGAGGCGCGCGGCCATGACGTGCTGATGCTGCCCACCGCGCTGATCTCCAACACGCTGAACCTGGGGCGCTGTGCCGCGCTGGACACGACGGACTACCTGCTCGATGCCCTGCGCGTCTGGCGGGAGCTGGGTATCCGCTGCGATATCGCGTCCATCGGCTACATCACCGGCACGCGGCAGGCGACAGTGCTGTGCGGCGTGGCGGACGCGCTGCGCGCGGCAGGCGTGCGCGTGATCCTCGATCCGATCCTGGGCGACAACGGCAAGCGCTATGGCAGCATCACCGACGATCAGCTGGCGGGCATGCGCCTGCTGATGGCGCACGCCGATCTGATCACGCCGAACCGAACCGAGGCCTGCCTGCTTTCGGACATACCGATGGACGCGGAGGCGGACGAGGAGCTGGCGCGCAGGCTGGCGGGCCGGGAGCGTAGCGTGCTGATCACCGGCGGCAGAACCCGCGCGGGCGAGGACGCCGTGCTCGGCTTCGACGCGCAGTCGCGCGAGCTGTTTACCGTGCGGTATGACCGCGTGCCGGGTGCGTTCTTCGGCACGGGCGACCTGTTTACCGCGCTGCTGATGGACGGCCTGCTGGCCGGGAAAACGATCCGGGAATCGGCGGCGGATGCCTGCGCCCATATCGCCAGGCAGCTGCGGGGCGAGGAAGCGCGGCTGATTCCCACGGCGTGACCACTCCCCCGCTTTGCGCACAAGGCAGCATCAGAATATCATCATTCATATAATAGCTCTATCTATCAGGCTCGGATGCCGAAAATCACATCGCATGTGTGCAGTAATCTGTTAGAGCAAACGAATTGACGAAAATCCATTTATGTGATAGAATAATATTACCATTTAGGTAATTCAGCCCTACTGCCGTTAGGAGGGAGAACTTGGAATTAGTCTATGCGTCAGAGAGAATCCGGACTCAATGTACCAGTCTTAAGGCAGCAAATAGACTATTTGGTGGAGATTCGCATCTGGCCATAAGCCTTCTTGCCAGAATAAATGCGCTGGAAAAGGCTGATACGATCAAAGATATTGTTGTGCAGCCGACATTCCATTTTCATAGTTTGCAGAATAAGAATGGAAAAGATTTGACCGGTTACTTTGCAATTGATGTCAAATCAAGAAGAGAACAGTGGCGGATCATTCTTCAGCCGCTTGATGAGAATAAAGAGCCGTTTCACCCATGCCATATCGATCAGATATCGTCATATGTTAGAATAGTTGAGATAACGGAGGTGAGCAAGCATTATGAGTAGTTTTATCGAATATGATGACAAGATTGCCTTTCATCCGGGATACTACATTAAGGAAATAGTGGAAGAGAGCGGACTGACTCAGGAAGATTTTGCCAAAAGGCTCGACACAACTCCAAAGAACCTGAGCCTCTTGATTCGCGGTGAACAGAGCCTTTCAATTGACATTGCAATGAAATTGTCCAGAATGATTGGAACCAGTGTTTCTTACTGGCTTAATTTGCAGAACGCCTATGATGCGTTGATAGCAGAGTTCAAGTCTAAGGAAGAACTTGCCCAGGAGAGATCAGTCTTTTCAATTCTGGATTATAAGTACTTTCGGGAACACTTCAATTTACCGGACTTGCCCAGGAAAATCGACGAGCAGATTGCGCAAGTCAGAAACTTCTTGAACGTGGCTACGCTCACCGTGTTTAGAAAACGGGACATGGCGGTAAAATTCCGGAGTGCTACGGGAGAATTGTCAGAGGCGAATATTGTTAAGGCGAATACGATGGTGCAGATAGCCACGAATATTGCCCTGAAATCAGAAGCACCGAAATTCAACAAGCAGCTGTTTGAGGAAGCTGTAAGCTATGCCCTTACGCTGACGAAGGATCACAGCACATTCTATCCGCTGATCAAAGAGGCCTTCTGTAAATCTGGCGTGATCCTTGTTATTCTTCCTAATATTTCTGGATCAAAAATCAACGGGGCAACAAAAAAGGTTGGCAATAACATTATGCTGATGGTCAATGACAGAAGGCTGAATTCTGATACCTTCTGGTTCACGTTGTTCCATGAGATAGGCCACATCATGAACGGAGATTATGGTATTTCTTTTGATTCGGAGTCTGGAGAACAGGAAGAAACCGCCAACAGATTTGCCGAAGATAAGTTGATTCCTCGTGATCGGTACCAACAATTTATCTCTGAAAATCGATTCGACATTCAGTCAATTCGCAGATTTGCAAAAGGAATAGACCGTGATCCCGGGATCGTCCTTGGCAGATTGCTGAACGATGGAAAAGTTAACTACGATGACTGGTCGTTGCATTCGCTCCGGCATAAATACGAAGTAAAAATGGCTTGATGACCATCATAACAAAACGCTCCTTCGAATAGGAGCGTTTTGTTATGAAACAGATCAGCTTTTAAGCCGTTCAAATTCTCTCCGCGACCAGATCGCCCATCTGCGTGCAGCCCACGCGTGTGCAGCCCTCGGAGAAGATATCGCCGGTGCGGTAGCCCTCGTCGAGCACCTGCGAGACGGCGCGCTCGATGGCCGCGGCCTCATTTTCCAGTCCCAGGCTGTGGCGCAGCAGCAGCGCGCCGGAGAGGATGGTGCCCAGCGGGTTGGCGATATC
>JBJEYK010000302.1:0-3316 GCA_051886775.1 Candidatus Ventricola sp.
GAGCAGCCCTTGACGAACTCCATCTCCATCGTCGTGCCGGTCATGATGGCCGCGCCGCGTGCACAGTCGATCACGCGCTCCTTGATGCCTGCCAGATCGGCCAGGCGCGGCGAGCGCACCAGATAGACGGCCTCCGCCCGTGCCTGCACGACGTTGGGCGACGCGCCGCCTGCGTCAGTGACGGCGTAGTGGATGCGGGTGTCCTCCGGCACATGCTCGCGCAGGAACTGCACGCCCACGTTCATCAGCTCCAGTGCGTCCAGGGCGCTGCGGCCAAGCTCTGGGCTGCCGGCGGCGTGCGCGCTCTGCCCGCGGAAGCGGAAGATCATCTTGACGTTCGCCAGCGAGCCGCCCGGCCAGATGCCGTTGTAGTCCCAGGGATGCCAGGTGAGGATGGCGTCCAGGCCGTCAAAGAAGCCGTCCCGGGCGAGGAAGGCCTTGGCGCTGCCGGTCTCCTCTGCCGGCGTGCCGAAGAACACGACCGTGCCGCGCAGCACCCCGCGCTCGATCAGCGCCTTGAGCGCGATCGCCGCCGCCGCTGCGCCCACGCCCAGCAGGTTGTGCCCGCAGCCGTGCCCCGGGCCACCGGGAACCAGCGGCGCGCGCACGGCGCAGCCAGCCTGCTGGCTCAGCCCGCTGAGCGCGTCGAATTCACCCAGATAGGCGATGACCGGCTTGCCGCTGCCATACTCCGCCCGGAAGGCATTGGGCATGCCGCCCAGCCGGTCGGTGATGGCAAAGCCGTTCCCTGCCAGCAGCGCGCGCAGAGCGGCGGCGGAGTAGTCCTCGTGAAAATTGACCTCCGGATGCGCCCAGATGGCGTCGCTGACGGCGGTATAGGCATCGATGTGCGCGTCCACGCTCTGGCAGACAGCCCGCATGAGATCGTCGTATGGCGTCATAGCTCGTCCCCCCTGATCAAACAATGCCCCAAGTATAGAGCAGCGCGGCGGTTTTGTCAATTCGCATGCCAAAAGAGAGCCGCAAGAATGCTTGCAGCTCTCAAAGGATGCAGGATATCAGCCCGCCTCGCCGGGCGTTGGGAGGAACGCGACGGCCAGCAGCACAGGCGCCAGGCAGAACATCGGCAGCATGTACCGCGGCAGCGTGCACGGGCCCAGGAAGATCGTCAGCCACAGCGCGGCGACGCCGCCGACCGGTGCCATCAGATGTGTACGCCGGCGCGCGACGAGCATGGCGCAGCCAAACAGCAGCAGCCACACCGGCGTCGCGGTGCACAGCAGGAGTGAGAGAATCGGGAGCTTCTGGTAGGCGTTGGCGCGGCAGATGCGCTCTGTCAGCGCGCGCACGCCCGGCAGCAGCGAGCCGGAGACAATCCCGTGATCGGTCATGTCGTAGATACTCATTTGCAGATAGCCGACGTTTTCGCGGTAGATCTCGGCATGCGACAGGTCGTCCGGATACCATGCGCCGAGGTTGAGCATCAGAAACGCCTCGGTATAGACGCGTGGATTCTTCCGGCCAATCCGCGCCCAGAGCGCCATGAATTCGTCCGCGTGCCCGGCGATGCGATCCTCGATCAGATAGCCCTTCGCCTTGTCGGCGAGGTGCGGTTCCAGGGAGAGGCCGTGATTGTCCCGGAACCAGCTTTGGATTTCTTCCTTTTCCTCGTCGGTGACATTGCCCAGGTTGTAGGCGCGTACCAGCTGCTGCGCGGGCAGGCTGTACAGCTGATAGGACGGCTGCTCCACCGGCTGAAGCGCGGCGTTCAGCCCGATGCTCAGCAGCAGCGATGCGCCCGCAGCGACGGCGCAAAGCGATGCCGTCCTCCGGCGATGGCTGCGCAGCATGGCGATCATCAGCGGCAGCAGGACCAGCGCCGCCACACCGTTCTTGCGCAGGTGACAGGTGAGCACAGTCATCACCACGAATCCCGCACAGCGCTTCCTGCTGGCGAAAAAGGCCTGCGGCTCCTCCAGCAGCTCCCAGCACAGCAGGGAGAGGACGAGCAGCGCGGCTGAAAAGAGCGTGTCCTTGGAGGAGGACACAGCCATCACCGGGAAGATCGGCAGCTGAGCGAACGCAGCGGTCATCAGCGCCAGTGCCCAGGCGGGCGCGCGGCGGCGCTGTACAAAGACGCATGCATAGGCGAGTGCCGATGCTAAGGCGAGCATGCGCAGCAGCGTCGTGAAGAAGATGGCCAGCGTGGGCTGCCCCAGCAGCCTGCCCGCGCCGTAGATCGCGTAACACAGGGCGATGTAGAGCAGCGGATGGCGGCTGTCCCACTGATTGTCCAGAAATTGATGATACTCGACATAAAAATCGTAGTTGAGCATGCCGGGATAGTAGGCAATCAGCAGCGGCAGCCAGCACAGCAGCAAAGCAGCCAGGTACAGGGCCATGGGCAGGCGAAGCGGCTTCGCGCGCGCAGCAGGGCGCAGCAGCATGGCGCGCGCGCAAAGCCCGCCCAGCAGCGGCGCGATGAGAACCGGCACTGCCGCGCGGCGCACCATGCTGCCCAGGCCGGGCAGCAGCCCGCCATAGAAGCGCAGCTCCGCGCCCAGGCCCAGTGCGCCGCCCAGCAGCAGGCCGAAGCCCAGCGACACGGCAAGCGTGCGGCGGTCTGCCCTGACATACGCCTGACGAAGCGTCGGGCAGCAGGCCAGCACAAGCAGCGTGCCCAGCAGACCGCTGCGGAAGACGGCGCTGTCCGGATCCTCGGGAATGAGATAGGGCGCGGCGACGAGCGCCATCGCCGCAGAGAGCAGCGAGAGCAGCGCGGCGTGTTTGCGGATGAAGGTCATGCGACGGCTCCTTTGGAAAAGTGGAATCAAAACACGGTGCCCCGCCCACGGTGAGCGTGGGCGGGGACGAATGGATTGCGGGGAGGGCGCGGCGGCTTATTCAGCCGTCTCAGTCTTCTTCTTGCGCGGGGCGCGCTTGGGCTTTGCCGGGGCTTCCTCAGCGGCAGCCTTGGTCTTGCGCGGGGCGCGCTTGGGCTTCTCCGGCGCAGGCTCAGCCTTGGCATCAGGCGCTTCGGCAGCGGCCTTGGGCTTCGGCTCCGCCTTCTTGCGCGGCTTCCGGGCGGGCTTGGCCGGCGCAGCCGGGGCTTCCTCGGCGGGCGCGGCAGGCGCTTCCTCAGCCGGAGCGGGAGCAGCTGGCGCCTCCTCGACCGGAGTCGGCTCAGCCGGAGCGGTTTCAGCCGGCGCGGCGGGGGCCTCCTCAGCCGGGGCCGGCTCGGTCAGGGAAAAATCGGTGACCGGCTTGGCCAGCCGCTCGTAGAGCGCCATGTACTTGTCTGCGGAGGAGTACCAGCTGTAATCGCCGGTCATGCCGCGGACGATGAGCTTGTACC
>JBJEYK010000303.1:0-3312 GCA_051886775.1 Candidatus Ventricola sp.
AAAGCGCCGACGAGGTCTGCTCCCGCGCGGACGCGCTGCTGCGCGCCTACCGCGGACCGTACTGCATCGAGTCCTTCCACCCGCAGGCTGTGCTGTGGTACAGGCGCCGCCGCCCGCAGGTCATCCGCGGGCAGCTCTCGTGCAGCTTCCGGGAGAAGGATCACCGCGAAACGCCGGGCGAGCTGGCGGTGCACCACCTGCTCACCAATGTCCTCACCGCGCCGGACTTCATCGCCTACGACCATCATCACAAGAGCAACCCCTCGCGCGTGCTGTGCCGCCGGCTCTACCGCGCGCTGTCCGTCGCGTGGACCATCCGCTCCCAGGCGGAGCTGGACGACGCGCGGGACGACTTCGACCTGTTCATCTTCGAGGGCTTTATTCCCCAAGAGAAATGACAAGGAAAAAGGCTGTGAGCATGAAGCTTCACAGCCTTTTTGATATCGGATTTACTTCGCCGCCGGAACGATGACGTCCTTGCCGCCCATGTACGGGCGCAGCGCGACCGGGATGCGCACGGAGCCGTCGGCATTCAGGTTGTTCTCCAGCAGCGCGATCAGCATGCGGGGCGGGGCCACGCAGGTGTTGTTGAGCGTGTGGGCGAAGTACTTGCGGCCATCCTCGCCCTTGACGCGGATGCCCAGGCGGCGCGCCTGCGCGTCGCCCAGCGTGGAGCAGGAGCCGACCTCGAAGTACTTCTTCTGGCGCGGGCTCCAGGCCTCGACGTCGCAGGACTTGACCTTCAGGTCGGCCAGGTCGCCGGAGCAGCACTCCAGCGTGCGCACCGGCACGTCCAGCGTGCGGAAGAAGTCCACGGTGTTCTGCCAGAGGCGGTTGTACCACATCATGGAATCCTCCGGCTTGCACACGACGATCATTTCCTGCTTCTCGAACTGATGGATGCGGTACACGCCGCGCTCCTCGATGCCGTGCGCGCCGACCTCCTTGCGGAAGCAGGGGGAATAGCTGGTCAGCGTCTGGGGCAACTCGCTCTCGTCGAGGATGGTGTCGATGAACTTGCCGATCATCGAGTGCTCGGACGTGCCGATCAGGTAGAGATCCTCGCCCTCGATCTTGTACATCATGTTCTCCATCTCCGCAAAGGACATGACGCCCGTCACCACGTTGGAGCGAATCATGTACGGCGGGATGCAGTAGGTGAAGCCGCGGTCGATCATGAAATCGCGCGCATAGGACAGGCACGCGCTGTGCAGGCGGGCCACGTCGCCCTTGAGGTAATAGAAGCCGTTGCCGGAGGTGCGGCGGGCGGAATCGATGTCGATGCCGGCCAGCTTCTCCATGATCTCGACGTGATACGGGATCTCGAAATCCGGCACGAACGGCTCGCCGAAGCGCTCGATTTCGACATTCTCGCTGTCATCCCTGCCAATGGGCACGCTCTCGTCGATGATCTGCGGGATCACCTGCATCCGGCGCTTGATCTCCTGGGCATACTCCTCCTCGAGCGCCTCGAGCTTCACCAGCTCCTCGGCGATCTGGGCGACCTTGGCCTTGGTCTGCTCGGCCTCGTCCTTCTTGCCCTGCTTCATCAGGCCGCCGATCTCCTTGGAGAGCACCTTGCGCTGATTGCGCAGGGCGTCGGCCTGCTGCATGGCCTCGCGGTTCTTGCGGTCCAGCTCGATGACCTCGTCCACCAGCGGGAGCTTGTCATCCTGAAACTTCTTTTTGATATTCTCGCGCACGATCTCAGGCGTCTTGCGCAGCATATTGATATCGAGCATGACTTTCTTCCTTTCTTCACAGCCGGCGCGCCGGCAATCCTCTACCTGTCGGATTATAGCCCAAACAGGACTTTTTTGCAATACAGGAAATTGCACAAGCCCCGGCGCAGTTTTCGTGCGGCGGACGCCTCGATCGCCCGGCAGAATTTGACAATCGCCGCCCGATCATGTACAATAGAGTGATAAACGCAGACAAGCAGGGCAACCTACGAAAAAACGCGTAGGTGATCCGCATGGACGAGCACAGGCCGCAGCAGGCCGGGGAGGCAACTATGGGCGCTTCGAAGAACATCGAAACCGCACGCCGCGAGCTAGGCGGCGTGATCTATTACGACCGCGGCATCCTGGAGGGCAAGGATGGCCGCCGCTATCAGCGCTTCGCGATCCAGACGCACTTTGTGCAGCCCAATGAGGATCAGGCGGAGCTGGTGCGCCGCTATGTGCTGCCGCTGTACCAGCCGGGCGACTGCCTGTCCTTCACCGCCAAGGTCATGGGCATGTGCACCGGCAACGTCCGCACGCTGGAGGACACGCACCCCGGCTTCTTTGCGAAGCTGCTCGCCCCGTTCGCCGGGCACAATTCCACCGGCATCGGCATGCACCAGCCCTACAAGATGCAGCTCACCATCGAGATCTGCGGCCTGCCGCGCGTGCTGCTGGCAGCAGCTGTCTCCGCGGTCACGCGGCCGTTCGGCGTGCGCGGCCTGTTCTATAAGATCTGCGGCCACGGCGTCGCCGGCATCGACGGCTTCTACCCCGATTCCTCCTTCGAGCAGTATCACACCATGGGCGTGATCAATCCCGAGAACCCCGTCGCCCTATGCGACGCCCTGGAGGCCGCCACCGGCGTGCCCACCGTCGTGATGGACGCCAACGACTTCGACCAGAACCAGCTGGGCAAGGGCACGCATTTCCCGCTGACCGACGAGCAGATTCAGGACGCCATGGCGGACAACCCCTCCGGCCAGGGCGACGAGCTGACGCCGTTCATCCTCATCCGTCCGCTGGACGCCTGATCCCCCCGACCCTTCCTCACCGCGGGCGGCAAGCTGCCGTTCGCGGTCTTTGTTTTCCCCGTGTGCCCTAAAAAAACACACTTTTGCCATAATTATCCGGTATTCTTGAAGCAGAAGTGCCGCCTCGTCGACGCGGCGGCCAAACAGAACGGAGGTTGATTCCATGAACCATCGCAAGCTGCTCACCCTGGCGCTCTCACTCGTGCTGGCGCTGGCGCTGTGCGCGTCCGGCGTCTGCGAGACGCTCACCGGCGAGGCCGAGGGCTTCGGCGGCCCGATCAAGGCCGAGCTGACCGTTGAAAGCGGCGTCATCACCGCCCTCACGCTGACCGGCGAGGCCGAGACGCCCGCCATCGGCGGCGTCGCACTCGAGTCCCTGACGCAGGCCATCCTGGCTGCCGGCACCGTGGACGGCGTGGACGCCGTGGCCGGCGCGACCTGGACGAGCAACGGCGCGTTTGCCGCCGTGCGCAAGGCCCTGGGCATTGAGGAGGCCGCCGCTGAGCCGGAGACGGCTGAAGCTGTGACGGCCAACGGCCTGTCCCACGGCATCG
>JBJEYK010000304.1:0-3283 GCA_051886775.1 Candidatus Ventricola sp.
TGTACGAGGCGCAGGGCATCCGCAACGGCGCGCCGACCAACAAGATGAAGGGCCCCGCCTTCAAGACCGAGCTGGCCACCGCGTATCCCGAGTGCCGCATCGTCGTGACGAAGGAGACCATGACCGTGGAGGGCATGATCAAGATCGTCTACGACCTGCTCAAGGACAAGCTCAACATCGTCAAGCTCACCTTCACCAGCGGCGTGAACGCGGCCTCGCAGGAGTACGAGCCGCAGAAGACCATCGACCGCTGCCCGCTGTGCGGCATCGCGCTCAATGAAAACGGCGTGTGCCCCAAGTGCGGCTACAAAAAGTAATCCCCATGCCCGGCGGCTGCCGTCCCCTCTGACCGTGCGCGCCGGCCTGGCGCGCCGCGGCCTGTGAAGAAGCAGGCGGGCCTATCCGTGAAAGAATCAATCCGCGTGCGCTTCTCCCGCTCAGACGTGGGAGAGCGCACGCGGATTCTTTGCGTCCTCCGCGAGGATTGCGCAAGGCGCGTGGGCGACAGGACGGCATGGGGGCTTTCGGAGGCGCCGCGGCGATTGACAGCAGAAAATAACCGTGATAGAATAAGCGGTTGTGCGGCTGTGCCGCATGGATGAAGGGAACGCGCTGGCGGCCTTGCGCGCACTGCGCCGGAGCCGGACAGAAGGAGGTTTGCATGGAGCAGAAAATGCAGGAAAATAAGATGGGCGTCATGCCGGTGGGGCGGCTGCTGGTCAACATGAGCCTGCCGATGATGGCCTCGATGCTGGTGATGGCGCTGTACAATGTGGTGGATTCGATGTTTGTGGCGCGTATCAGCGAGAACGCGCTGACTGCGCTGAGCATGGCCTTCCCGGTGCAGAACATGATGGTCGCTGTGGCGGCGGGCCTGGGCGTGGGCCTGAACGCGGTGCTCTCCCGCGCGCTGGGCGCGAAGGATCAGGTCGGTGTGCGCCGCACGGCGGCCAACGGCCTGTTCATGCTGCTGTGCTGCGCGCTGGGCTTCATGCTCATCGGCGCGACGTGCATCACGCCGTTCTTCCGCGCGCAGACGGATATCGAGGAAATCGTGCAAAACGGCGTAACGTATACCACCATCGTGACCGTCGGCTCACTGGGCGTGTTCATGCAGATTCTGTTCGAGCGCCTGCTGCAGAGCACGGGGCGCACGGTGCTGACGATGGCCAGCCAGATGGTGGGCGCGGTGATCAACATCGTGCTCGACCCGATTCTGATCTTCGGCCTGCTGGGCATGCCGCGCATGGGCGTGGCCGGCGCGGCGCTGGCCACCATCATCGGCCAGTGGATTGCCGCGGCGGTGGGGCTGTTTTTCTGCCTGTGCAGGAATCCGGAGGTGCCGCTGTCGATGCGCGGCTTCCGCCCGCACGGGGCGACTATCCGGCGCGTGCTGGGCATCGGCGTGCCATCGGTGATCATGCAGTCCATCGGCTCGGTGATGACCTTCCTGATGAACCAGATCCTCATCGCGTTTTCCCCGATGGCGGTTGCGGTTTTCGGCGTGTACTTCAAGCTCCAGAGCTTTGTGTTTATGCCGGTGTTCGGCCTGAACAACGGCACCGTGCCGATCGTAGCCTACAACTTCGGCGCGCGCCGCGCGGACAGGATGAACCAGGCGACCTGGTATTCCATCGGTGCGGCGGTCAGCATCATGCTGCTGGGCACGCTGCTCTTCCACACGATGACCACCCAGCTGCTGGCCATCTTCGATGCCTCGCCGGAGATGCTGCGCATCGGCGTGCCGGCCCTGCGGATCATTTCGCTGAGCTTCCCGGTGGCGGGCTTTTGCATCGGCTGCGGCTCGGTGTTCCAGGCCGTGGGGTGCAGCGTGTATTCGATGATCACCTCGCTGGTGCGCCAGCTGGTGGTGCTGATCCCCTGCGCGTATATCATCGGCCGGCTGACGGGCGATGTGACGATGGTCTGGTACGCGTTCGTGATCGCGGAGGTCTTCTCCCTCGCGCTCAGCGCATTCTTCTTTGTTAGAGTTCACAAAAAGGTGATTCGCACGCTGCGTCCGGCGGACTGACTGCGGATCGGGGCCTTGCGCTGCGGCGCGAGGCCCCTTTTTGCTCCGCGAAGGGCTGCGGGAAAAGACGCATCCCGGCAAAAAACGTCGAGCGCCGCAGCGGCATTTCTGCTATGCTGGTCCGAAAGGAGGGGATTGCTTGAACGAGCAGATCCTGGCCGTGCAGCGGATGCAGGAGTACATCGACAGCCACGCGGAGGAGACGATCACCATGGCGCAGCTCGCGCAGGTGTCGTGCTTTTCGCCCTGGCACGCATACCGGCTGTTCCGGCAGCACACGGGGCTTTCCCCGGCGGACTACATCCGCAAGCTGCGGCTGTCCCGCTCCGCCATGCGGCTCAAGCATGAGGGCGGGCGGATCGTGGATGTCGCGTTTGCCCTCGGCTTTGGCAGCGTGGACGGCTATCAGCGCGCGTTCTATCGGGAATTCGGCTGCAATCCCGGCGAGTACGCGCGCCATCCCACGCCGATCGGGCTGTTCGTGCCCTACGGCGTCAAGTTCCGCGCGCTGCGGGAGGAGGAGAATGCGGCTATGGAGGTTCAGAGTGTGTTTGTGCAGGTGGTGAAGAAGCCTGCCCGCCGGGCGGTCATCCGCCGGGGCCGGCAGGCGGACGATTACTTTGCCTACTGCGAGGAGGTTGGCTGCGAGGTGTGGGGAATGCTCATGAGCATGGACTCGCTGTGCGGCGAGCCGGTGTGCATGTGGCTGCCGCGCTCGATGCGCACGCCGGGGACATCCGTCTATGTGCAGGGTGTAGAGGTTCCGGCGGAGGGGCCGGTCGATGTGCCGGAGGGCTTCGACGTGATCGCGCTCGCTGAGACGACCTACCTGATGTTCCAGGGCGAGCCGTTTGACGAGGAGGCGTACTGTGCGGCCATCGCGGCGGTGCGCCGGGCGATGGATCGCTATCAGCCCGAGACCATCGGCTACGCCTGGGACGACGCCCAGCCGCGCATTCAGCTGGAGCCGCGCGGTGAACGCGGCTACATCGAGCTGCGCGCGGTGCGCTCGAAGTGACCGGCGCGCCGCTGCGCATGGCAAAGACGGAGGGGCCGGCTCGATGGGAGAGCGGGCTGGAGCGCCATCCGTGAACGCAAAGCCGCTGTGCCCGTCGCTTCCCACACGGTTGGGAGGCTGCCGGGCGCAGCGGCTTTGTCGCCTACGAGGACAGGGATTCGAGCGCCCGGTCCAGCAGCTGCTGCCAGCGCGCGAAGTCCATGTTCGGCACATAGAATGTCTCCAGCTCGTCG
>JBJEYK010000305.1:0-3238 GCA_051886775.1 Candidatus Ventricola sp.
TCTCCAGCAGCACGTCGCCGCAGCGCAGCAGCGTGCCCACCGGCAGCGCGCGGAAATCAAAGCCCTCGACGACCAGGTTTTCGCCGAACGCGCCCGGCACGACGCCCGCGCCCTGCTCGTTGAACGCGGCGATCTTGTCCGCGCTCAGCAGACTGACCTGCCGGTGCCAGTGCCCGGCGTGCGCATCGCCGTCGATTCCCCAGTCCGCCGCGAAATAGCCGCTCTGGACGTCCTGCTTCTGGATGCCGCGCCGGTCGCTTGTGCACACCGCGATTACCTTGCCCATGCCTTACCCTCCAATCTCGTTCATCCGGCGCACCTCGCGGTCGCCGATCGTCTCATCGAAGCCGTGTCTTGCCGGCTTCTGGTAAATTGCGCTGCGTAGCGCCTCCAGCAGCGCCGCATCGTCTGCGCCGTTGCGCAGCAGCGCACGCAGATCCGTGCCCGCCGTGTGGTTGAGGCAGAGCTTGAGAAACCCGTCCGCCGTCAGGCGCACGCGGTTACATTGTGCGCAAAAAGCGTGGCTGAGCGGGCTGATCAGGCCAATCGCGCCCGCAAAGCCCCTGGGTCTGAAGTACGCCGCCGGGCCGAAGCCATGGCGCTGCGCATCCTGCTCCATCGGGCCAAAGGCGTCCTCCAGCAGGCGAAACACCTCGTCGGAGGGGACCGGCTCAAGCTGCGCGCCGCAGCCCACGGGCATCAGCTCGATGAAGCGGACGTACAGCGCGTTGTCGCGCGCCAGCGCCGCCAGCTCGCACAGCTGGCGATCGTTCATGCCGCGCACGGGCACCGCATTGAGCTTGACCTTCATGCCCAGCCGGAGCGCATCGCCGATGACCGAGCGCACGCCGCGCACGTCCCCGCCGCGGGTCATGCGTCTGTATGTCTCAGGGTCGAGCGTGTCCAGGCTGATGTTCAGCGCGCTCAGCCCCGCCGCGTGCGCCCGCTCCATCTGCCCCGCGAGCAGGAGCGCGTTGGTCGTCATAGAGATCGTCTCGATGCCGTCGATTTCGTGGATGCGCTCGATCAGCTCCAGGCAGCCCCGGCGCGCCATCGGCTCGCCGCCCGTGACGCGCACATGGCGCACGCCCAGCTGCGAAAGCAGACCCACCACACGGAGAATCTCCTCGTAGGTGAGCACATCCCCATGCGCGAAGGCCGTCACGCCGTGCTCCGGCATGCAGTACACGCAGCGCAGGTTGCAGCGGTCTGTGATGGAAATGCGCACATAATCGATCGTGCGGCCGCAGGCGTCAAGCATGCTCGTCCCCCTCAAATTCCGGGTCGTTGACGAAGACGCCGCTCTTGCCGCCGGTCTTCTTCGCCAGATGGATGCCGGTGATCTCCATGCGCTTGTCAATCGCCTTGCACATGTCGTAGATGGTCAGCAGCGCGATGCTGACGCCAGTGAGCGCCTCCATCTCCACGCCGGTCTGGCCGCGCAGCTTGGCGGTGCACACGGCCTCCACCTCGCAGCTCTCCTCGTGGATACGAAAATCCACCGCGCACTTGCCCAGCATCAGCGGGTGGCACATGGGGATCAGGTCGCTCGTGCGCTTGACGCCCATGATGCCCGCCACGCGCGCGACGCCAAGCACGTCACCCTTGGCGGCGCTGCCCTCCAGGATTGCGCGCAGCGTGTCCGGGCTGACGCGGATGCGTCCCTTGGCAATGGCCACGCGTTCGGTCTCCTGCTTGGCCGTGACATCGACCATGACGGCCTGTCCCTTGCTGTCAAAATGCGTCAGCTTTTCAATCATAACAATAGTATCTCCACTTCATCCCCGTCCTGGAGCGCGCCGCTGCCGGCAGGAATATCGATCAGGCAGTTGCAGCCAATCATTGTCGAGAGCGAGCCGCTGGAGTGATTGCTGCCCGTCAGGCAGACCACGGCGCCGTCAAACCGGGCGCGGATCAGCCGCCTGCCCGGGCTGGCCTTGTCAAAGCCGCCGCGAAGCCGCGCGCGCACGCGTCGGCAGCCGTATTCGGCCATGCCGGACAGCCTGCAAAGCACAGGGCGCGCGAACACCTCGAAGCACGCCAGCGAGGCAAATGGATTGCCGGACAGGCAGATCATCAGCTTCCCCTGATATACGCCGCACAGCAGCGGGCTGCCCGGCTTCATGGCGACCTGCCAAAACAGCCGCTCGGCGCCCATCAGCGGCAGCACCTGATGAAAGATGTCCTTTTTGCCGACCGACACGCCGCCGGTGGTGAGGATCAGATCCGCCCCGGAGACCGCCTCCCGCAGCGCCGCGGCGACGCGCTCCGGATCGTCCGCCTCGCTCGTCAGCACGTTCGCCCGAACGCCCAGCTCCGCCAGCCGCGCCGTGAGCGCGGTGCGATTGGCGTCATAGATCCTGCCAAAGGGCAGCGGCTGACCGGGCTGCATAAGCTCGTCGCCCGTGCACAGCAGGCAGACGCGCACGCGGCGCACCACGCGCACCTGCGCAACACCCACGCTGGAGAGCACGCCGAGATGCGCCGGCGTCAGCCGTTCACCCGCGCGCACCACCATTTCGCCGGGATGCACATCCTCGCCCGCCCAGCAGATGTTCTTGTGGCGCGCCACGCCGGCATAGACGCTCACCTTGGTCATGCCCTCGTCGGTGTCCTCCTGGCGCACCACGCAGTCGCAGCCGTCGGCGATCGGCGCGCCCGTCATCACGCGCAGCGCCTGCCCGGGGCGAACGGTAAAACGCTCCCCGCAGCCCGCGCAGGCCTCGCCCACCACCTCGAGCACGGCGGGATGCTCCCGGGACGCCCCGGCGATATCCTCGCTGCGCAGGCAATAGCCGTCCAGCGGCGAACGGTCGAACGGCGGCACCGCCATAGGCGAGGCGACGTCCTCCGCCGTCACGCGGCCAAGCGCCTCGTCAAGGGGCACAAATTCTGTCTCCCGCACGGCCTGCGCGCGGGCAAGCAGCAGCTCCAGCGCCCGCTCAAGCGTCTCCATGGGTCATTCTCCTCTCACTTGCCAAAGCCGCAGTTAGGATAGGTGCACACCGGGCAATTCAGGCACAGACCGCCCTCGCCCATCTCCACCAGATCGCCGCGCCGGATCTCGACGCCCGCCGCGACGCGGCAGAGCACCAGGTCGAAGACCGTGCGCTTCGCATACATCACGCAGCCGGGCAGACCCAGAATCGGCACCTCGCCCTGTTCGCCGGGCAGATAGCCCACCAGCATCATCGCTCCCGGCAGCACCGGCGCGACATAGGTCACCACCCGCGCGCCG